>JAIROI010000117.1 GCA_031257615.1 Odoribacteraceae bacterium | reverse complement strand
CCTCTTGTCAGTTTCCCGCGTTCATACCCCCCCTCATTATTCGCCTTTTCGCACTCGCGAATCCCCGTTATCCTGCCCTACAACATGGCACACCACCCTTTTTCTCCAAGACCACCAGTCCGCCCCCCGAATCGCGCTCCCGCGAAATGCCAGCGCCCCTTTTGTCCCTTTCCGCAACATCTTTTCGTTCCCTGAGCCGGGTTCGCCTAAGCATTCACCCAAAATGTGGCCTATATAGTAAGGTGTATCGCGAGACGTCAAGACGGTTCGCGGCGCTTGTCCCGATGCTTTGCTCGGCGATGGGTACGGATATTTCCGGCGACGCGACGGGAGATAGAAACAAATGCTTTTTCGCGGTACACTTTTTATTTCAGTGTTTTTCTCCTCGGTCCTTCCCCCGTGGCGCTCCTTTTTTCCCCCGTCCCCGCGTAAAGTTTGACGGGTGTCAAATAATGCCGTATATTTGTGCTGGATTTTAAAACTGTTTTTAACGCATGAACGAAGCAGAACAACTCGCAGACGAAGCCGTCCGGGCATTAGACGATCGCAAGGGTATCGACATCGTGAAAATGGATCTGCAGGGGATCTCGAACTGCTTTTGCAGTTTCTTTGTTATCTGTCACGGCACGTCGACTTCCCACGTCTCCGGCCTGGCGGACAATGCGCTCGAGGCGATCAACAAGACGCTGGGGGAGAAACCGACGCACGTGGAGGGGATGAACCAGGCGTCTTGGGTGTTGCTGGACTACGGGGATGTCGTGATCCACGTGTTTCAGAAAGAACAACGAGCGTATTACCAGCTGGAAGATTTTTGGGCAGACGCCCGCGTAACCACATTGGAAGAAAATAGATCAACACACTATGGCGGATAGAAACAACGAGCCGAAGTCCCCCCCCGCGGGAGGAGGAAAAGGCACCAAAAAGAACACGAGTTACTGGTTTTTTATACTGGTGATCGCGGTGATTATCGGGATTAACTTCTTCCCGACCGCCCCCACCCCCGTGTCAACGACCTGGGAGACGGTGCGAAACACGATGCTGGAGAAGGGCGACGTGGCACAGTTGATTCTGTTCCGGACGGAGTTCAAGGTGGACGTCTACCTGAAAGAAGAACGGATCGAGAATTACCCGGACTTAGTCGCGAAAGGATTTAAAAACAAATCGGCAGGACCACACTATTCTTATAAGGTGGCCTCGGTGGAGTCCTCCGAGGCTAACATCGATCAGGCACAACAGACGATACCGGGCGCCAAGGAGGTGGTGCGGGATTACTACGACGGCACGAGCTGGTGGGACAACGGGCTGGTGCAACTGCTGTTGATGACCGCTATCTTCTTTGCCTTTTGGCTCTTTATCATGAGACGCGTAAGCCGCGGCGCCGGTGGTCCGGGCGGAGTCTTCAGCGTGGGCAAATCCAAGGCCAAGCTCTTTGACCGGGAGTCGAACGTCACGATCACCTTCAAGGACGTAGCCGGATTGGCAGAAGCCAAGCAAGAAGTGGAGGAGATCGTCTCTTTCCTGAAAAGCCCCGGCAAGTACACCAAGTTGGGAGGGAAAATCCCCAAGGGCGCCCTGCTGGTAGGCCCCCCGGGTACGGGAAAAACACTCATGGCAAAAGCCATGGCCGGGGAAGCCAACGTGCCTTTCTTCTCGATGTCGGGATCGGATTTCGTAGAGATGTTCGTGGGCGTCGGGGCCTCTCGCGTCCGCGACCTCTTCAAGCAGGCGAAAGAGAAAGCCCCGTGCATCGTCTTTATCGACGAGATCGACGCCATCGGGCGAGCACGCGGGAAGAACCCCAACATGGGAGCCAACGATGAACGAGAGAATACCCTGAACCAGTTGCTCACCGAGATGGACGGTTTCGAGACCAACTCCGGGGTGATCATCATCGGGGCCACCAACCGCGCCGATATCCTCGACAGCGCCCTCCTGCGCGCCGGACGCTTCGACCGACAGATCTACGTCGACCTGCCGGAACTGAAGGACAGGGAGGAGATATTCAAGGTGCACCTGCGCCCGCTGAAGTTGGGGGGAGACGTGGAGTACGCCTTCCTCGCCAAGCAAACGCCGGGATTCTCCGGGGCCGACATCGCGAACGTCTCCAACGAGGCCGCGCTGATCGCCGCCCGGAAAGACCGGGACTCCGTCACGAAACAGGACTTCCTTGACGCGATCGACCGCATCGTGGGCGGCCTCGAGAACAGGAGCAAGGTGATTAAGATGAGCGAGAAGAAAGCGATCGCCTATCACGAGGCAGGACACGCCACGGTCTCCTGGCTGCTGGAACACGCGCACCCGCTGCTGAAGGTCACGATCGTCCCCCGCGGCAAGGCGCTGGGCGCTGCCTGGTACCTGCCCCGCGAACGCCAGATCACGACCAAGGAGCAATTGCTCGACGACATGTGCTCCGTGCTGGGCGGACGGGCTGCCGAGGAGCTGGTCTTCGGACAGGTCTCCACCGGCGACCAGAACGACCTGGAAAAGGCCACGAAACAAGCCTACGCGATGGTCTCCATCTTCGGGATGAGCGACAAGGTGGGGATGTTGAGCTACTACGACTCCTCCGGGCAAAGCGATTTCAACTTCATCAAGCCCTATTCCGAGAAGACGGCAGAGCTGATCGACGCGGAGGTGAAGGAGTTGGTCACGGCCGCCTACGCGCGGGCAAAGCAGATCCTCGGCGAACACCAGGAACAACACCGGCAAGTGGCCGAACTACTGATCGAACGAGAGGTGATCTTCAGCGATGACCTCGAGCATATCCTCGGCAAGCGCCCCTGGGCGGAGGAAGAAGACTCCCCGAAGCCAACGAACGAGACAGATGATGTTCAACAATAAAACCAAGAGAAGATGGAAAACTGGACCAGTGTGTTTACAACCGACATGGACTACGTCGCCGAGGGAATCAAAGGCCTGCTGGAGACGGCGGGCATCCCGGTCGTGATCCTTAGCCACAAGGACTCCGCCTACACGATGTTGGGCGAAATCAACGTGATGGTCAACAAGGACGACGCGGAACGAGCCGCGCGCGTCATCGAAGAAAACAGGGGTGAGTAACTTCTGGAAAAGGGTACTCAGTGGAGGAATATTCGTCGCCGCGGTCGTGGCGACGATTTTCGCGTGTGCCCCTTGCTTCTACCTGCTCTTTCTCTTCTTCATCATCGTCGGGATCGCGGAATACGGGCAGATGGCGCGGCGAATCGACGCGCGCGTCCCTATTGTCCTGTGTGCCTCGTGCGGCGCGCTCCTCTTCACCGCGGGCTTCTTCCACAACTACGCCGGCGAGCGCTACGTCGACCTCTACCTGCTATTGCTGTTGCCGCTCTCCCTGCTCCCTGTCGTTGAACTCTACCGGCAGCGGGGCGTCGGTCTTCGCAACGTCGCCTTCTCCTTCCACGCCATCTTCTACATTGCCCTTCCCTTCACCCTGCTGACCTACCTCCCTTACCGGGTCGCGGGCGAGTGGACGCCCTCCATCGTCTTCCTTCCCTTCCTGCTCGCGTGGACCAACGACACCTTCGCCTACCTCTCCGGCGTTTGCCTGGGCAGGCACAAACTCTTCCCCCGCGTCTCCCCCCACAAATCATGGGAAGGGCTGATCGGCGGGAGCGTCGCCACGCTTGCCGTTGGCGCATGGGTTTCCCCGCGCGTTGAGGGCCTGACGCGCGCGGACACCCTTGTCATCGCCTGTCTCGTTGTCCTTTTTGCCGTCTACGGCGACCTGATCGAGTCCCTATTCAAGCGGGGCGTCAACGTCAAAGACTCCGGCAACCTCCTGCCGGGCCACGGGGGAATCCTCGACCGTCTTGACGCTCTCCTCTTTGCCCTTCCGGCCATCTTTGTTTATTTGGAATGGAAGTACTAACTTTGTCCGTCGCGCGGCGCGCGGCCGTGGACATTGTTTAAAACGCATCTCATGAAAATACATCAAGCGGGTTACCCCCTGTTGGCAAAGGCGCTGGCGGCATACGCGTGCGCGGTCGTCCTGACATACTTTCTTCTTCCCCTCGCGTTCTTCCCCGTGTTGGCGGTAGCCACCCTCCTCCTTCTGTTCATGATCAACTTCTTTCGTTCCCCTTGCCGCGAGGTCATCCCGGACGACGGCGCGATACTCTCTGCCGCTGACGGGCGGGTTGTCGCGATCGAGGAGACCTTCGAGTCGGAACACCTGAAGCGCCCCTGCCTGCAAGTCTCCGTCTTCATGAACATCTTCAACGTCCACGTCAACTGGTTTGCCGTTAACGGCGCGGTCACCTACATCAAGCACCACCCCGGCCGACACATGGCCGCCTACCTGCCGAAGTCCTCCGCCGACAACGAGCGAGCGACCATCGCCATTCGGACCCCGTCGGGCGAGGAGATCGTGATGCGTCAGATCGCCGGGGCCATGGCGCGGCGCGTCGTCACCTACGCCGCCGAGGGAAAAGAAGCCAGGCAGGATCGGCACGCCGGTTTCATCAAATTCGGCTCGCGGGTAGACCTTTTTCTCCCATTAGACGCCGACGTCCGCGTTCGTCTGGGACAGAAAGTAACCGGCGCGCGCACGATCATCGGCACATTCAAGAAACCCTAACACCCCCATCATGTCAGTAGAATCAAAAGTAAAGCGGGTCACCACCCGCGTGTTGTCGGAGATGAAACTCAAGGGCGAAAAGATCAGCGCGCTGACTGCCTACGACTACTCCCTGGCCAAGATCATCGACCACGCCGGCATAGACCTCATCATCGTCGGCGACTCCGCCTCCAACGTCATGGCCGGCAACGAAACCACCCTCCCCATCACCCTCGACCAGATGATCTACCACGCCTCCTCCGTCGTCAGGGCCGTGCAGCGCGCGCTTGTCGCGGTAGATCTTCCTTTCGGCAGCTACCAGGGCGACAGTAAAGAGGCCCTCGCCTCGGCCATCCGCGTCATGAAAGAGACAAGCGCCGACGCGGTCAAGATGGAGGGAGGCGTCGAGATCATCGAATCCGTCACCCGCGTCCTCTCCGCCGGTATCCCCGTCATGGGTCACCTTGGCCTCACCCCCCAGAGCATCCACAAATTCGGCACGTATGCCGTCCGCGCCCGCGAGCAGCAGGAGATCGACAAGCTCCTCTCCGACGCCCGTCTCCTCGAGCAGGCCGGTTGTTTTGCCATTGTCCTGGAGAAAATACCCGCGCGCGTCGGCGCCCTGGTAGCACGCGAGCTGACCATCCCCCTCATTGGCATTGGCGCGGGAGGTGGAGTTGACGGACAGGTACTCGTGATCCACGACATGCTGGGCATCAACAGGGAGTTCTCCCCTCGATTCCTTCGTCGTTACCGCGACCTCTTCTCCGAGATCAACTCCGCCGTCGAGAGCTACATCCGGGACGTGAAAGACGGCGACTTCCCCAACGAAAGCGAACAATACTGAACACATGGAAATACTCTACGAAGACAACCACCTCATCGCCGTCAACAAGCGAGTCTCGGACATCGTCCAGGCCGACAAGACCGGCGACCTCCCCCTGAGCGAGCGGGTCAAGGCCTACATCAAGAAGAAATACAACAAGCCCGGCGAGGTCTTCCTTGGCGTCCCCCATCGCGTCGACCGTCCCGCGAGCGGCGTCGTCCTCTTCGCGCGCACCGGCAAGGCCCTCGAGCGCCTCGGCAAGATGTTCCAGGCCCGCGACAACGAGATCACCAAAATATACTGGGCCGTCGTCGCCAATCTCCCCGAGGAGGACGAGGCCACCCTCGTCCACTACCTCTCTCGCGACGAGGCCAAAAACAGGTCGCACGCCTACACCCGTCCCAGGGCAGGAGCCAAGGAAGCCATCCTCGACTACAAACTCCTCAATCGCGGGCAGCGCTACTACCTCCTCGAGGTCAAGCTACACACCGGTCGTCACCACCAGATACGCTGCCAGCTCGCCAAGATCGGTTGTCCCATCAAAGGCGACCTGAAATACGGATTTCCCCGTTCCAACGAGGGCGGCGGCATCCACCTCCACGCCCGTCAACTCTCCTTTATCCACCCCATCAAGCAAGAACCCCTCGCCATCGCGGCCCCGCCGCCCCTCGACGACGTCCTCTGGGACTACTTCTACAAAAACCTCGCCCCGGACAAGCGCGACCGAACCGGCCTTACCCCGTAGCAGCCCCCCGCGAAGATATTTTTCAACCCCGACGCAACCTTTAAGGGGAAAGTGCATCTTTTGGGCGTGACAGCTTAAACAGCCAAGCAATAAAAGCAGGATAATTAGAAGTACATGATGCATTAGAATCAAGTGATTCATTCGTTCAAATTTAGGGTTAGTATGGAGTAGGGTTGCCGGTAGGCGACCTTACTTTTTTTATTCCCCCCGCGATGGTATCTTCGCGGGCAAAACATCAAAACATGACTCCTCTCGATAACAGAAGAAAACCCGAATGGCTCAAGATCGCCCTCCCCAAGGGAGAAAGCGCCCTGGGCGTTCTCGCCGCCGTCCGCGACAACGGCCTCCACACCATCTGCGTCAGCGGCCGTTGTCCCAACCGCGGCGAGTGTTGGGGGCGCGGCACGGCCACCTTCATGATTGGCGGCGACGTGTGCACCCGCGCCTGTCGCTTCTGCAACGTCAAACGCGGCCGGCCGGCCCCCCTCGATCCCTCCGAGCCGGGGCGCGTGGCCCGATCGGCGCGAGACCTCCGCTTGCGACACGTCGTCATCACCTCTGTCGACAGGGACGACCTCCCAGACCTCGGCGCCGCCCACTGGGCGCGCGTCATCCGGGCCGTGAAAGAGGCCAACCCCGACGCGACCATGGAAGCCCTCGTCCCCGACTTCCAGGGGCGGGAAGAGCTGGTGAACGCGGTCATCGAGGCGGCGCCCGAAGTCCTTTCACACAACCTCGAGACCGTCCCTCGTCTCTCGCGGGAGATACGCGGGCGCGCGACCCCTGAAATCTCCCTCGCGGTACTTCGTCAGGTAGCCGCGTCCGGACTCGTCGCCAAGACCAGCCTCATGGTTGGCCTCGGTGAAACGCCCGACGAAGTCTTGCTGACGATGCGCGAGGCGCGCGAGGCGGGCTGCGACGTGATAGCGATCGGTCAATACCTCCAGCCATCGCCGCGCAACGTCCCGGTGAAGGAATACATCACCCCTGAACAATTCGAAGCCTACCGTCTCGCCGGCCTCGACATGGGCTTTCGCCAGGTGGAAAGCGCCCCCCTCGTTCGATCGAGTTATCGCGCCGAAAAACACGTCGGATGAGCGCCCTGGAATGGATCGACCTGGGGACGATGGACTACCTCGCCGCCTGGGAACTGCAACGACGGATGGCCGCTGAAGCCCTCGCCCGTCGCCCGGCCCCGCCCCTCCATCGCGTGCTCCTCGTCGAACACCCGCGCGTCTACACCCTCGGCAAAAGCGGCAACGAGGCCAACCTGCTCGTCCGCGACGACGCGCCGCTCATCAGGGTCGACAGGGGAGGAGACGTCACCTACCACGGTCCCGGCCAGCTCGTCATCTACCCGATCATCGACCTCGCGAGTGCCAACATCGGCGTCCGCGCCTACGTCGAGTGGCTCGAGGAAGTCATCATACGCCTCCTCGCCCGCCGCGGGATCACTGCCGATCGTCTCCCCGGCGCCCCCGGAGTCTGGGTGGACCCGCGAGGGGACGCGCGCAAGATATGCGCGATAGGAATACGCTGTTCGCGCGGCGTCGCCACGCACGGCCTCGCCCTAAACGTCAACACCGACCTCGACGACTTCAAGCGCGTCAACCCCTGCGGCTTCGTCGACAAGGGTGTCTCCTCGATGGCCCGCGAGCTGGGCCGCGACATACCGATGGAAGAGATAAAAGCAGAAACCCGCGCCGCCTTTGAATCACTATGGAACGCCTGGAAATGAAAATAGAAATCTGTGCATACTCCTTGGAAACATGCCTCGTCGCCTCCCGTCTCGGCGTCGACAGCGCGGAGCTATGCGCCGGCCTCTTCGAGGGAGGATTGACCCCCTCGGCCGCCGCCATAGCGATGGCCCGCGAGCTACTCTCGCCCGCGCTGCACGTCATGATCCGTCCCCGCGGCGGCGACTTCCTCTACTCCGACCTCGAGTTCGAGCTAATGAAAGAAGAGATCCGCCGCACCCGCGACGCCCGCGCGGACGGCGTCGTCACCGGCATACTGCGCGCAGACGGCAGCATCGACGCGGCCAGAACGCGCGAACTCGTCGAGTTAGCCGCCCCCCTGCCCGTCACCTTCCACCGCGCCTTCGACATGACGAGAGACCCCCTCGCCGCCCTCGAGGCCATCATCGACGCGGGATGCGCCCGCCTCCTCACCTCCGGATGTAGAAACACCGTCGACGAGGGACTTCCACTACTCCGTCGCCTCGCGCGACAAGCCGCGGGCCGCCTCGAAATCATGGCCGGGGGAGGCGTCAACGCCGCCAACGTACCACTCCTCGCCAGGGCAGGCGTCGACGCCGTCCACCTCAGCGGAAAAAATTCCAGCGACAGCCCCATGACATACCGTAACCCCCTCGTCTCGATGGGCAGGCTACCCGGCATACCCGAATACGCGCGCCAATTCTGCGACGAAACCAAGATCGCGGCCGTCGCGCGCGCCGTCAAACAAACATCAAGTAACACCCGATAAAACAATCAACATGAAAAACCTGTTTCTCCTCCTCCTTTGCATCCTGCTACTCCCCGCCGTCGTCCCCGCCCAGTCGATCGACACCACCGCCCGGCGCGTCTACCGCGAACTCTCCGCCCTCCCCGACACCCGTCCTCTCCTTGTCCTCAAGACCCGCCGTCTCCTCCTCGAACACCTCGAGAACAACAACCTCGCGGCCGTCGACGAGGTACTACGCTTCATCGACGTCGAGATCGAAACCGACAACTTCCTGGCGCTCCTCCCGCGCGAGCGTCTCCTCCTCTACTACCGCGTCGGCTGCTACGAGGAAATCCCCCGCTACCTCTCCTACATCGACTCGCTCTCGACCCCACTCCATGGCCGCCACCTCCAAATCCCCGACGACCTCAGCAATTACCTCAACACCTACTTCCTCCACTTCCGCGAGTCCCAGCTGACAGGCATCCGCCTCGCCGGCCTCCCCGTCGAGCAACAGCAGATGCTCGCCATCTGGCTCGACTACCTCATGGAAGGCCTCGACCCCTCCCTCTCCCAGGAAGACATCAACGCCGCCTGCAACCGCTTTTTCCTCGCCTACCCCGACTCCCCGCTACTCCCGCTCGTCCGCAGGGCGCGCGTCGAGTGGGAGCCAATTGGCGGGATACACATGGACATGGGCGTCGTCCACCGCCTCTACACCGGGAAACTCGCCGGTTACCTCCCCCCCTCCGCGGGCCTCTTCATAGACATGGAAGTGCCGTACAAGCGCTGGAGATTCGGCGTGAACGCCTCCTTCACCGTCGCCAAGCTGCGCCGCGACTGGATCTACGACGGAACAAGGGTTTGGCCCCGCGAATCGCGTTCCACTGCCGCCCGCGTCGGCCTCGGCGCGCACCACGTCCAGTACGAATCCAAACACTTCACCCTCTCGCCCGTCGTCTCCCTGAACGCCTTCGCCCTCTCGCCCTCCTCGGACGACCAGAAGGAAAACAAATCCCTCAAAGACGCCGGGGGCGCGACCTTCATGTACGAGATAGGCCTGCGGGGTCAACTGAAGTTATACACCCTCACCGGCCCCCGCGGCCATGTCTCCCACGGCATCTCTTTCCGGTACTCTCTCCTCCATTCCCTCCTTGGCCCCCGTCGTCTCACGGGCCTCGTCCACGAATTTGGCCTGGGATACGTCCTATTTAGCTCAGTCACACGCCGTAAGTACTGATTCCACGAGTGTTCGCGAGCATCCCCGGGACGCGTTTGTGACAAATCTCGTGTATAGGAATGTTAAAACAATGTCGAATTGTGCATGTCGCGCCCGCACGACGGGGGGAATTGTTTCGCAGGCAGACAAACAACACGATGTTGCGAGGGCATGTAAAATTCAATTCTCAATATCAACAACGTGTAGCGATGGGGGCTGTTTCGCAGGCCGAAAATCAACAACGTGTAGCGATGGGGGTCTGTTTCGCAGGCCGAAAATCAACAACGTGTAGCGATGGGGTGCATTTTCGCAGGCAGACAATCAACAACGTGTAGCGATGGGGTGCATTTTCGCAGGCCGAAAATCAACAACGTGTAGAAAGGGGGAATCAAATTCCCGGCAGCCTTTCAACAACGTGTTGCTGGTCGGAATTAAATTCTCGGCGACCTTTCAACAAGGTGTTGTTTGTCGGAATTAAATTCTCCGCACTCTTTCAACAAGGTGTTGCTGGTCGGAATCAGATTCTCCGCACCCTCGCAACAACGTGTTGTTGGTCGGAATTAAATTCTGCGCACTCTTTCAACAAGGTGTTGTTTGTCGGAATTAAATTCTCCGCACCCTTTCAACAACGCGTTGGTATTGGGGATTCAATTTGATGCCGACCGTTCCATGTACGGGAGAGGAGATGTAACATATTTATTTACCAAGACGGGGCGGCGTAGCTGCCCAATCTTTGT
>JAIROI010000137.1 GCA_031257615.1 Odoribacteraceae bacterium | reverse complement strand
ACCATCGGCGTCCTCAAAACCATCCACCATGTGGTCAATATCAATACCCTCGACCCCGAAACCGGCCGGGATACCCTCCGCGTCAACGACATCGCCCGCGTCACGATCCGAACCGCCCGCCCCTTGGTCTTTGACTCTTACTCCCGCAACCGCGTCACCGGCAGCCTGATCCTCGTCGACCCCGACACGTTCGAGACCGTCGCCGGCGGCATGATCGAGTAGCTCGCCCCGTCTACCCCTTCATCCCGCCCCCCACACCTTATTATATATAGCAAGAGCCGATTCCCTCGCCCGCCGCGATTGGACGGCAACCGACCCCCGCCTCGCCCTGACGATCAAGACGCGCGCGCTTGTCGCGCCGCCGCGCCCCCCTCCCGACCCCCTCGATATTTTGTAGCGGTTTCGCGGCAACCGTTCCCGGTCGCGGGATTGGTTGCCGTGAGGTAGTCCCCCGTTCTTTTACCTGTTTTATAACTATAATTGTCATTTGGCGTTTAGGGGAATTGATGGGAACTTTACGGCCATACAAACTATGACAATATCCATGATGAAGAAGGAAGATTACGCGCAATGCAGGGGGTTGTATGACCCGGAACGCGAACACGACGCGTGTGGCGTGGGTCTGGTCGTTCAAATCGACGGGACCAAAAGCCACGAGATCGTGGAAGAAGGTATGAAAGTGCTGGAAAACATGCAGCACAGGGGCGCCGAGGGCGCGGACGGCGAGTCGGGCGACGGGGCCGGGATCATGACCCAGGTGCCGCACGAGTTTATCCTCCTGCAGGGCGTGCCGTTGCCGGAAAGAGGAAGGTATGGCACGGGGATCGTCTTCTTGCCCAGGAAGCGGGAAGAGAGCGAGGAGTGTCTCGACGCGATTCGCCGGGCGCTCGAGGAGAGGGGGCTGGAGCTGGTGAACGCGCGGGACGTGCCGAGAAGAAGCGACTTGCTGCGCGGGGCGGCGAGACTATCGGAGCCGGACATGAAACAACTGTTCGTCACGGGAACGACGCGCGACGAGGAGTTGGAGAGGGAGCTGTTCGTCGCCAGGAAGCTCGTCGAGAGGAGGCTGGCGGAGACGGGAGACCCGGGGAGGTGTTACATCGCGAGTCTCTCGACGCGCCTGATCGTCTACAAGGGCATGTTGACCTCGTCGCAGCTGCGCCTTTATTTTCAGGACTTGACGAACCCGTATTTCACGAGCGCGATCGCGCTGGTGCACTCGCGTTTCTCGACGAACACGTTTCCCGCGTGGAGCCTCGCGCAGCCCTTCCGGTTGCTGGGGCACAACGGCGAGATTAACACGATCCGGGGCAACCGGTCGTGGACAAGGGCGCACGAGAGCGTCATGCTGAACGAGGAGAAGGAGGTCATCAGCCCGATCATCCAGCCGGGGATGAGCGATAGCGCGTCGCTGGACAACATGCTGGAGTTCCTCGTCGCCAGCGGGGTCAGTTTGCCGGAGGCGCTGGCCATGCTCGTTCCGGAGAGCAGGAACGACCGCAACCCGATCCCGAACGACCTGAGGGCCTTCTTCGAGTACCACGGCACGTGGATGGCCCCCTGGGACGGCCCGGCGACCCTGCTGTTCTCCGACGGCAGGCGCGCGGGAGGGATGCTGGACAGAAACGGGTTGCGGCCCGCTCGCTACCTGGTGACCAGCGGCGGGGTGCTGGTGATGGCTTCCGAGACGGGGGTGTACAAGGCGCCCGCCGGGGAGATTCGCGAGAAGGGACGGCTGGCGCCCGGGAAGATGTTGATCGCGGACACGGCGGAGGGGAGGATCCTTCGCGACAAGGAGATCAAGGCGACGCTCGCGGGCAGGTACCCCTACAGGGAGTGGTTGGACAGGCAGCGGGTGACGCTCGACAAGATCAAGTCGGGGAGAAAGGTGGAGAACGCGCCGCCGCGGATGGGGCGGTTGCTCAGGGCCTTCGGTTACACGCGGGAGGAGATCGACCGGGTGCTGTTGCCGATGGCCCGCGACGCCAGCGAGCCGATCTCGTCGATGGGGAGCGACATCCCGTTGGCCGCGCTCTCGGATCGCCCGCGACTCCTCTTCGACTACTTCCGCCAGCAGTTCGCGCAGGTCACGAACCCTCCCGTGGATCCGATCCGGGAGGAGCTGGTGATGTCGCTGGAGGGATGCATCGGCGCCGTCGAGGGCAATGCCCTGGAGCCGTCCGAGGAGCATTGCAAGGGGCTGCGGATCACGGGGCCGGTGCTCTCGAACGTCGAGATGGACATCCTCCGCAATCTCCGTTACAAGGGATTTGTCACGCGAACCATCGACGCCGTCTACCGCGCGAACGACGGGGCGAAGGGAATGGAAGCGGCCATCGAGGGCATCCGGCGGGAGGCCGAGCGAGCGGTCGACGACGGCTGCAATTACATCATATTAAGCGACCGCGGCGTGGACGAGTTTCATGCTCCCGTGCCCTCGCTGCTCGCGCTCTCGGCCGCGCACGACGACCTGGTGGCGAAACGGAAGCGGACGCAAGTGGCGTTGATCGCGGAGACCGGCGAGGCGAGGAGCGCGACACACATCGCCCTCTTGATGGGCCACGGCGCCAGCGCGGTGAATCCCTACCTGGCGTTTGCCGTCCTGCAGGAGCTTGTCGCGCGGAAGGAACTCCAGCTGGACTACCGCGGGGCCGAAAAACGGTACACCCGCGCCGTCAACAAGGGGATGCTGAAGATCATGTCGAAGATGGGAATTTCCACCTTGCGGGGCTACCGGGGCGCGCGCGTTTTCGACGTTGTCGGCTTGTCGTCGTCGCTGCTCGACGCTTACTTCAAGGGCGTTCGCTCGAAGATCGAGGGGGCCGACCTGGAAGATATCGCGCGGGACGCGGCCCGCCTGCACGCGGATGGGTTCGCCCCGGCCGAAGAACCGGACGCCCTCGAGCTGGGAGACCCGGGGATGTTTCGCTACCGGAAGGGGGGCGAGTTGCATGCCTGGGAGCCGGCGGTCGTGGCGGCGCTGCAACGGGCGGCGAGGAGCGGCGAATGGAACGATTTCCAGGAATACGCGCGGCTCGCGAATGCCCGCGAGCGGCCGATCTTCCTGCGCGACCTGTTGCGGGTGAAGGGCCGCGAGCCGGTGGCGCTGGAACGCGTGGAGCCTGCCGTCGACATCGTCAAGCGCTTCTTCACCGGGGGCATGTCCCTCGGGGCGATCAGCCAGGAGGCCCACGAGATCGTCGCGGCGGCCATGAACGCCCTCGGCAGCAGGAGCAACGCGGGCGAGGGGGGCGAGGAGCCGGCCCGGGACGTCCCGCGAGAAGACGGCGCGTCGGTGCAAAACAAGATCCGGCAGGTGGCCTCCGGTCGCTTTGGCGTGACGACCGCCTACCTGGTGGCCGCCGGGGAGATACAGATCAAGGTGGCCCAGGGAGCCAAACCCGGCGAGGGCGGCCAGCTGCCGGGCTACAAGGTGAACGAGATGATCGCCAGGACAAGGCACTCGATCCCCGGCATCTCGCTGATCTCTCCCCCGCCCCACCACGACGTCTATTCGATCGAGGATCTGGCGCAGCTGATCCACGACCTCAAGAACGTCAATCCCCGGGCGCGCGTCAGCGTGAAGCTGGTAGCCGAGAGCGGGGTGGGCGCCATCGCCGCCGGCGTCGCCAAGGCCGGGGCGGACATGATCCTGATCAGCGGGGGAGAGGGAGGCACGGGGGCAAGTCCGCTGAGTTCCATACAGCACGCCGGCTTGCCCCTCGAACTCGGGCTGGCGGAAACGCAACAGACGCTCCTCGCGCACGGGCTGAGGAAACGCGTCGCGTTGCAGGCCGACGGGCAACTCAAGACGGGCCGCGACGTGCTCCTCACCGCCATGCTGGGCGCGCAGGAATTCGGTTTCGCCACCGCCGCGCTCGTCGCCCTGGGATGCGTGATGGCAAGGAAATGCCACCTGAACACCTGCCCCGTCGGCGTCGCCACCCAGGACGAGAACCTCCGCGAGCGCTTCAAAGGCACCACCGATCATCTCGTCAACTTCCTCCGCCTTCTCGCCGAGGACGCGCGCGTGCAGCTGGCCCGCGCCGGTTTCGCGCGCTTGGAGGACGCGATCGGGCGCGTCGACATGCTCGAGCAAGACCGCGAACGGTTCGCCGGCGCCAAGCTCTCCAAGATCGATCTCTCGTCGCTCCTCTATCGCCCCCGGGAGACGGCGAGGACGCGCGACAGCGCCCCCCGGCGCGTCGTCGCCGGGAACGCCGTCGACAGCAGCTTGCTCCGCCTGGGCGCCGGCGCCATCAACTCGTTTCGCCCGACGCGTCTCGCGTTGCCGATCAAGAACACCGATCGTTCGACGGGGGCCATGTTGTCCGGGCACATCACCTTGAAATACGGCGAGCAGGGGCTGCCGGACGACACGCTCAGGGTGTGCTTTGACGGCTCGGCGGGCCAGAGCTTCGGCGCGTTTCTCTGCCGCGGCGTGACCCTGGAACTCTCCGGCGACGTCAACGACTACCTCGGCAAGGGGCTGTCGGGCGGGCGAGTGATCGTGAAACCGCCCGCAGGCAGCCTCTTCGCCCCCGAGGAGAACGTGATCGCCGGCAACACGCTGCTCTACGGCGCCACCAGCGGGGAAGTCTTTATCAACGGGAGGGCCGGCGAACGATTCTGCGTGAGAAACAGCGGGGCCACGGCCGTCGTGGAGGGGGTCGGCGACCACTGCTGCGAGTACATGACGGGAGGAAGGGTCGTCGTGCTGGGTCCCACCGGCCGCAACTTCGCCGCCGGCATGAGCGGGGGGATCGCCTACGTTTGGAACCCGAACGGCAATTTCGACTACTTCTGTAACATGGAGATGGTCGAGCTATCGCTGGTCGACGAAAGGGACGACGACGACGAGCTGCGCGCGCTGATCGCGACCCATTACCGACACACCGCCAGCCCCCTCGCCGGGAGAATGCTCGCCGGCTGGAAAATTTTCTCGGAACAGTTCATCAAGGTGACGCCCATCGAATACAAAAAAGTGTTGGAACTCCGGGCGCTAAAGGATCTCGAGCAGAAAATCGCGAACATCGAGCGGGACTACTGACGCGGCGCGTTCGGAAATTAAAACATACCTTCGCGATGCATGTATATATAAGGAGTAAACTTAAATGTATCAAACATGAAGAACTGCATTTTTATCTTTCTGCTGCTTGCCGTCGCGACGCCTCGCGCGGGGAGCGCGCAAAATTCCGAGTACTCGTACAACTGGGACGGGCATTCTTATCAAGTCACGGACCTGCCCCGCGCCGTGATACACACGGTCGTTCATTTCAACCGGCCGGACAAGGGCGTGTACGGGAGGTTTCTCGCGTACGAAAACTCCGCGCGGACCAGGCCCCTGGTGGTCTACCACGTTGTAGCGGTCGGCAAGCCCTACAAGACGGGGGATGGCGCGGAAGAGCGGGTGATCAAGGTGACGGCCCCCGGCACCCCGTTTGAAGTGGAGATGGTATGCCGGGTGAAAGAGAGCAATAGCAACAAGTCGTTTCACATCAAAGAACCGAAGTACGGGGTACTCGCGCAATACCTTGGCGGCTGGAAAGATGGCGACATGAAGAAAAACGGATTCGCTCTTAACACGTACGAACAGGAATTCGCTTCACATAGAAAGCACGACGTCGACACCGCCTTCGCCCGGAATATCAACACGAGCACAGGCGTCGGGTCGCTACACGCGAAGCAAATGCAAATACAGGAGCAGGCAGAAGCGCGGGAGAGGCAGGAAGAGCAAAAGAGAAAAGACGCGCTCCCCATGTTGTGGGGCGAGGGCGTTGGAAAGATTCTGGCCGCGGCGATCGGGGTCTACATGCTGTGTTTCGTCTTTGGCGCCTTCACGCGCGGGAAGATCATCTCCTGGCTCGTGATGGGGGTATTGATGGTCGGCGGCCTGCAGCCCCCTTACTACATCCTGTTGCCGTGCGCGGTGGCATTCCTCTTCTCGTACCCCTTGTTCTTCAATCGTTGGAACGCGGACGAGGCCAGCGAGCGATTCAGGACGTGGTCCTTGTGGGCCACGGTAGCGTGTTCCGTTTACGCGCTATACGACGAAGGTTTTTGGGGCATCCTCTACGCGGCGATATGGGTGATAGCGTGGATGGTGGCCCACCTCTGGTTCGCGAGCCACGCGGACCACGCCGTGTGCAAATACTGCAGGTGGTACGCCTGGCACGAACGCGTCTCGGAGCGACTCGTTCACCGGAGTACCGTGCGCAAGGGCGTTTCCAGGAACGACTACAAGGGGACCACCGTGCGGGAAGAGGGCGGGAGGACTGTCGAGACCGACTGGTACGAGCGACGGCGCGGCGTGCAAGTAGACACCTGGGACGACTACGACGTCTTCCGCAAGTGCAGCTCCTGCGGGAAAATCTTCAAGGCCTCCAAGCTCGTGCACAAGAGCGAAACCCACTGGTAACACCGCGAAGGGCGCGTCCGCGGGCGCGCCCTTTTTCTTATCCTACGTCAGCGGGGCGGCGGCGATAAAGACCTCCCTTTTCGCGATCTCGTCCTTGATGCGCACCAGGTCAGCGAGCCGCACGTGTCCGATCACGTACTTGTAATCATCGCTCCAGTACCGTTCCGTGATGTCCGCGAAGGGAAACAGCGCCAGATCCTCCTCCCGCGCGTACCTCAAGTACAGCCGCAGCGAGCAATCGTCCGTGTACGAAAACCGCGTCGCGCCGTGCTTCTTCTTGTACTCGTACTTGTAATTATGCAACCGCGCCGTGATATCGCTCAACACCGACGACCCCGTCGGGTAGCCCCCGGCGCCCTTGCCGAACATAAACTGTTTCCCGTAGCACTCCCCCTTGATCACGACCCCGTTAAATTCATCTTCCACGCTGTAAATGTACTTATCCTTAGTGATCAACTGCGGCAGCACGAACATCGTGAACTTGTCCGGCCCCAACTTCTCCACCTGCGCCACCAGCTTCACCCGCACCCCTTTCTCCCGCGCGTAACGGATATCCGACGCCCCCAGCTTGCTAATCCCGAACGTCAACAGCTTGTCGGGATGCACGTACGTCCCAAACGCGTGAACCGTGATGATCACCAGCTTGAACAGCGAGTCATACCCTTCCACGTCAAACGTCGGGTCACTCTCCGCGAACCCCAACTCCTGAGCCATACGCAACGCCTCCCCGTACTCCATGTTCTCGTTAAAAATCTTCGACAGGATAAAGTTCGACGAACCGTTCAAAATCCCCTTCACCGAGATCAACAACTCGTTATCGTAGTACTCCTCCAAGTTCCTGATCACGGGAATACTCCCGCAAGCCGACGCGTCATAAAGCAACGCCGCGTTCCGCTCCTTCTGGATCGTCATCAACTCCTCCAGGTGGTACGCCAGCATCTTCTTGTTGCCCGAAACAACCGGCACGCCCCTTTCCAGCGCCCGCTTCACGATATGATAAGCGGCGTCAGCGTCATCGATCAGCTCCACGACCAGGTTAATCTCCGGGTCATCCAGCACGTCCTCGGCCCTGTCCGTGAACAACTCCAGCGGAAGCGTCCGCGGCTTCGACCCGTCCCGAATACAAATCTTCTTTACAACAGCGTCGCGCATCTGCACCTTTGCCAGGACATTGCAAAGCCCCTCGCCCACGACGCCGAACCCAAACAGCCCAATAGTTATCTTATTCATCTCTCAAGAAATTTAGAATGATATTATTTAACTTCTCATGTTCAATCAAAAAACCGTCATGCGCGAAATCAGAATCGATCGCGGCATACCTCGCGCCGGGAATACAACGCCGGAACACCTCGTGCGCCGACGCCGGGAACAATATATCCGAACTGATACACACGATCAGGCAACGCGCCTCGATCCCCCCCAGCGCCTCCTCCATGCTCCCCCGGCCCCGCGACGCGTCGTGCGAATCAATGGCCCGCGTCAGCAGGTGATACGAGTAAGCGTTAAAACGCCGCCTCAACTTCTCCCCCTGGTAACGCTGGTAACTCGCTGCACGAAACCCCTCCAGCCGCGCCTCGCGCCCCGCCTCGTCCTGCGTCTTGTCATACGCCTGCTGACCCCGGTAGCTCAGCAACGCGATAGACCGCGCCACCGCCATCCCCGCCCCCCCGGCATCCGCGCGCTCCTCCCCGAACGTCGGGTCAAGCTCTATCGCCATCCGCTGAGACTCGTTCAGCGCGATCGTCCACGGGTACGCCCGCGCCGCCGTGGCAATCAACGCCACCCGACGGGCAAAACCAGGGTACATCACCGCCAGCTCCAGGCACTGAAAGCCACCGATAGAACTCCCCACCAGCAACTCCACGCGCTTCACCCCAAGGTGATCCGCCAGCAGCTTGTGGCACCGCGCCATGTCCCGCACCGTCACCCCCGGAAAGCTCCCGTACCACGGACGCCCCGTCTCCGGGTTCGCGCTCAGCGGGCCGGTCGTCCCGTAATGCGAACCCAAAATATTCGCGCACACCACGAAATAACGCGACGGGTCCAAAAAACGCCCCGCCTCCACCGTCCCCGGCCACCACTCCCTCACGTCCGAATTTGCCGTGAGCGCGTGACACACCCACGCGACATTCCCCCCCCCCGGATCCATCTCGCCATAGGTATGATAGGCCACCGTCAACCCGGGAAGCCTCCCGCCGCCTTCCAGCAGGAACTCGTCATGATGATGATAATATTGTACTTCCATTCGAGGGGATTAAAATTTAACGAAACACTCCGTCGCGAGGGACGGCCCGATGAGGAACAAATTGCAGACCCCCGGTCACATTCGCGCCGGCCCTCCTGCCGGTCTCCCGGCCTTTCCCGGCAGTCTCCCGCCGGCCACTAAAAAAATCAAATTCCTCATGACTTCATTTCCTATTAACAACGATCATTCAATCGTCCTGTTTACCGGCCGCGAAGATGATCATTTTATTGAAATCTTGCAAATTTCCCCCTCCAAAAGGGCGCGCCACCTCCCCAAAGCCCTCCCGTCCTCCTCCCTTCCCCTTCCCTCTTTTCCTCGCGCCCCATCCCCCGCGCTCCCTCGCGTCCCCTCCAAACCAATCACCCTCCCGCCCCCGCGCTACGCCTCCACCTGAATTTCATTTCCCGTCTCGCCCGCGAGCGAAACTCCAAACAAAAAGTTTTCGACCCTTCGCGCGCGAGCGATACCCCAAGCAAAAAGTTTTCGGCCCATCGCGCGCGAGCGATACCCCAAACAAAAAGTTTTCGACCCT
>JAIROI010000136.1 GCA_031257615.1 Odoribacteraceae bacterium | reverse complement strand
TCGGGATCTGCCTTCATGCGTTTTTCCGCCTCGCTAATCTCCGCGAGGCTCATTGGCCCGTCGAAGTATTTCCCGTGAATCTCGATCTCTTTTCGCAACATCTCCTCTACGCGTTCGCGAAGAGCCGCGGCGCGGAATTGTTTAGCGCGGTGCGCGAGCGGGTGGGTGATGATGCGTTGCGGGAGATACACCGGCGCCTGCAGGAGGCCAACCCCTTCGAACCGGCGCCGCTGGACACGCTGGTGGCCGCGCTGGGCCGGGCCGGTGGAGGGGACTATAAAAAGGTGATCGACGAGTGGTATCACGCGAAGGGCCTGGCAGACCTCTCGACGACGGGCTTCCGCGCCGAATGCATCGAGGGGCTGGAGGGACCGTCGTATCATGTCCGCTACCTCGTTCGCAACAGCGGCACGCGGGATACGCGATTTTATACGCGCTCCCTGGGGCGAAACCCGTCGGAAACCCTTGTTGTCACCCACGAGATCGCCGCCGGCGAGTACATGGAAGTGTGCGCGCCGGTCATCGACTGCGGTCGCACGGCCTGCGTGTACGTCGATTGCGACGCGGACGCGAACATCCCCTCGTCGATCTACCACTACGCGGCCAAGTTCGAGCCGGTCGCGGGGGAAGTCACCTTCGGCACGCGCCCGGCCGACGCCTCGCTGTTCGACCCTGACCCGCTGGAGATCATCGTCGACGATAGAGACCCGGGCTTCAGCATCGTCACGCGACGCCAGTCGCTGTTTGGGAAACGCGGGCACGCGTGGCAGGAACGGACTTCGGCAGGCGCTTACGGGAAAGGCGTCCGAACGTACCGGTGCATCCACGACGCCACCGGTACCAGCTTCGCCGTGTGGAAGGCCGAGATCGCGGAGGCCGGCGCGTACGACCTCTACGTCTTTATCCCGAACGAGGGATTCCTCGTCAACTCGCGAAAACCTATGATGTACGCGGTGACTCCCCCCGGCAGCGCGCCGGAAGTGACGCCCCTCGCCGTCGAACTTTACTTCCAGGGATGGAAACTGCTCGGCCGTTTCGATCTGCAACCGGGGACGGCGGTCGTCACTCTCTCCGAGAAAATCGACGAGGAACCGGGACGCATCTACGAGGTAAAGGCCGACGCGATCAAGTGGAGGCGCGCGTTGGAGTAATTGTTTGGTGGGGAGCGGTTTTCGGTACAAGTTTTACTGCTGTCGCGGGGGTACTCGCGGATTTTCGCGGAAGATTTCGCGTCTAAAAATGTTAAATCACTTTCAAATTCTGCATGTCGATCGGGCTGGAAGGGGAGAATCGTTTCGCGAACTGACAATAAATCGCGACGGAAAGTAGGTTGTAAAATTCAAACCTCAACGTCCCGCTTGCGGACGGGGGGTGTATTTTTTCAAACACAAAATAAATTGCGATTGACGAGGGGTTCGTTTTCAAAAGCAGAAAATAAATTGCGATTGATGAGTGGTTCGTTTTCGAAAGCAGAAAATAAATTGCGATTGACGAGGGGCGCGTTTTCGCGAACTGACAATAAATCGCGATTGCTATTGATCTTTAAATTTCCAACTGCCTGTCAATGGCGATTGGCGTTGAGCTGTCGATTTTCAACTGCCTGTCAATAGCGATTGACGTTGAGCTGTCAATTTCCAACCGGTCTTCCGCCACTCTCGCGCGTCAGGCGACGAAGCGGGAGAGGATGATCTTGCCGATAAACAGGTAGATGTTCAGGCCGAGGATGTCGTTGGTGAGGGTGATGAAAGGGCCGGTGGCCAGGGCGGGGTCGATCTTCATCCGGTTGAGCAGGAGAGGGAAGGCGGTGCCGAACAGGGAGGCAAACAGGATGACGGTGAAGAGCGAGATGGTGACGGTGACGGGCATGGCCAGTGAACCGGTGTTGAAGAGCAGCGTGAGGCCAAAGATCAGGGAGGAGCAGAAGGTGGCGTTGAGTAGCGCGCCGCTGGTTTCCTTGAGGATGTTGCGGAGGATGTTTTGCACGCCAAGCGAGTTGGATGCGAGGCCCTTGACGACTATGGCGGAGGACTGTATGCCGACGTTGCCGCCCATTGCCGTGATGACGGGGATGAACATGGCCGTGGCGGGGAAGAGCATGATTTCGGCCTCGTAGAAGGAGATCATGTAGGCGGCCAGCATTCCGCCGAACAAGCCGATGACGAGCCAGGGGAGGCGGGCCTTGGTTTGCGTCCAGACGGTGTCGGAGGACTCGACGTCCTGGGTGATACCGGACATCATCTGGTAGTCCTTTTCCTCTTCCTCGCGGATGACGTCGACGACGTCGTCGATGGTGATGCGGCCGACGAGTCGACCGATGGAGTCGACGACGGGGATGGCGACCAGGTCGTATTTTTCCATGATGCGGGCGACGGATTCGGCCGGCTCGTCGGTGGTGACGCTGGCGACTTCCGGGAGGTATATCTGGCTGATTTTGGTGGAGGTGGGGGAGAGGATCATTTTTTTTAAAGAGAGGCGTCCCTTGAAGACGCCGTCGTCGTCGACCACGTAGATGTAGAAGATTTCGTCGATTTGCTCGGCCTGGCGGCTCAGCTCGCGGAGGCAGGTGAGGATGGTCCAGTTCTCGTTCACCATGACGAGTTCCTTGGCCATCAGTCCGCCGGCGGTGTCCTCGTCGTAGTGGAGGAGGTCGACGATGTCGCCGGCCTGTTCGATGTCTTCGAGATGCGAGAGCACCTCTTGCTGCTGCTCGTTGGACATGCTCCCGACGAGATCGGCGGCGTCGTCGGACTCCATGTGGTCGACAAATCGCCTGGCAATCACGTCCGGCGGGAAGGAGCGGATGAATCGATCCCGCTCGTCTTCTTCCAGTTCGGCGAGGACGTCGCCGGCCCGTTCGTTGTCCATGAGCAGGAAGATAAATTGCGCCTCGCTCGCGTCCAGTTCTTCGAGGATGTCGGCGACGTCGGCGGGGTGCAAGTCTTCGATCATTCGCGCGGCGGTCGCGGAGTCGCCGTTCTGTATCAGTTCCTCGAGTTGGTCGAGAAATTCGCGGGTCAGTTCAAACTGTTGCATGTGAAGGGGGTTTACAGGTTTCTATTTCGTTGCATAGCTCGATGAATTCCTCGACGGAGAGTTGCTCCGGCCGCGCGGATAGCCTGGCGGAGGCGAATCCCGCGGGCAGGATGGCCTTCAGGGAGTTGCGCAGGGTTTTGCGCCGTTGGTTGAATCCCGCCTTGACGACGGCGATGAAGAGTTTTTCGTTGCACCCGAGGCTTTCCCGCGCGTTCCGGGTGAGGCGGATGACGGCAGACTTGACCCTGGGCGGCGGGTCGAAGACTTGTTCGGGGACGGTGAAGAGGTACTCGATCGCGTAGTAGGCTTGGAGGAGGACGCTGAGGATGCCGTAGCTCTTGTTGCCGCTCGGGGAGCTGACGCGCTCGGCTACTTCTTTCTGTATCATGCAGACGACGACGGGGATCAGCGCGCGGCACGAGAGGATCTTGAAAAAGATCTGCGAGGAGATGTTGTACGGGAAGTTGCCGATGACGGCGAAGGGTCCGGGGAAATGGTCAGCCGGGGATCCCTCGAGGAAATTCCCGCGGATGAAGGAGTCCCGGCGGTCGGGGAAGGTCGCGCGGAGGAAGTCGACGGCCTCGGCGTCGATCTCGACGGCCTTCACGGTCAAGCCCGGCGTTCGAAAGAGGTGGCGCGTCAGGCTTCCCGTGCCGGGGCCTATCTCGAGCACTTCCCGCGTTGTCGGCGGGAGGCTCCCGGCGATCTTCCGGGCGATGTTCTGGTCCTTCAGGAAGTGCTGTCCCAAATGTTTTTTGGCGTGTATCTCCATTTTTATCTACTTTTGCAACGGCCGCGCAAAATAACGATTTTATTTCGACGCGGCAGTAATCACAGGACTTAGATAACGGAATGGATGAACTCTTTTTATAAACAACTGCTGAAGTTTCTCCTCTTTTTTCTCGTCACCGCCGGTCTTTTTTGGTTGGTCTACAGGGATCAGAATCCCGCGGATATGCTGAAGATGTTGCGGGACGACGTGAACTACTTCTGGATCGGGGTGGCGATCGCGCTGGGCGTCGCGAGCCACGTCAGCCGGGCGACGCGCTGGCAGCTGCTGGTGCGGTCGATGGGCTACCGGCTGGGCTTCCGGAACAGCTTCATGGGGGTGATGATCGGGTACTTCGCCAACATGGCGATCCCGCGGATGGGCGAGCTGACGCGCTGCGGGGTGGTGCACAAGTACGAGAAGGTGCCTTTCTCGAAGCTGCTCGGGACGGTGATGGTGGAGCGCGTGATCGACAT
>JAIROI010000049.1 GCA_031257615.1 Odoribacteraceae bacterium | reverse complement strand
AATACAGTAGCCTTAGGCTACTGCCTACAAAGGTTGGGCTGCTACGCAGCCTTTCAGTGGATTCTTTTCTTATGCGGCAGCCTTAGGCAGCCGCGGATAAAGGTGAGGCAGCTACGCAGCCAATCCTAACGTGGGCATTACGCTATACAGTAGCCTTAGGCTACTGCCTACAAAGGTTGGGCTGCTACGCAGCCCGGTTTGGCAAGGGGAGGTTCGGTGTGGTGAGGGTTTTATATGCTACACTCTGCTAACTACGCGCTATTCGCTACTCACTACTGGCCTCGCGGAATCTCCCGCGCGGAGGAAACCAGCGGGTGGATACTCCGTTTGTAGTTGGGATCACCCTTTTGTGCATCTATAATGAAACCTTCGCGCGATCTTTTCCGTTACACGAGTACATTAAAGACGGCGCGGACTTTTTAAGCTGTTTAGTCCCGCCGTCAGGGGGAGGGAATGGTCGCGATGCGACATCGAGGCCGATCTTCTCGCGACGTTCTTAAGAAATTGGAGGTTACCGGTCAGGACGCGTAAGCGATTACGCGCACAATACAGACACACGCACACACACACATATAACATCTTTTAGTGATCTGCCCGCGCCTTCCATGTTAAGTCCGGACGAGAGCGCCCTCCCCCACTTTTATTCCCCAATCACGATAAAGACGAAGAAATCACGTGACCATAAACTCGAAGAGCGTGGGGTCGCGGTTCAGGTACTCGTGCGAGATGTGATACTCGTCGAGGCGCGCGAGGATAGCCTCCACGTCGTGCGGG
This sequence comes from Odoribacteraceae bacterium, assembly GCA_031257615.1. Taxonomy (GTDB): domain Bacteria; phylum Bacteroidota; class Bacteroidia; order Bacteroidales; family Marinifilaceae; genus JAIRKS01. Next base: position 6,481 of record JAIROI010000049.1, on the reverse strand, counting down.
TGTTGCACCTCGATGCCGACGAGCGCCGGCCCTTTTTCGCGGTGCGTTTTCTTCTTGTACTCGAAATAAGTAATATCGTCCCCCGGCCCGAGGACGCGGCTGACGAAGTCGTGCAGCGCGCCGGCCCGTTGCGGGAAATTGATGACAAAATAGTGTTTGAGGCCCTCGTACAGGAGCGATCGCTCCCTGATCTCCTCCATGCGCGTGATGTCGTTGTTTCCCCCGCTAAGGATGCAGGCGACGGTCTTCCCGGCGAGGCGATCCCGGTAGAAGTCGAGGACGCTGATGGCGAGCGCTCCTGCCGGTTCGACGACGATGGCGTCGTAGTTATACAGGTCGAGGATCGTGGTGCAGACCTTCCCCTCGGGGACGGTGATGAGGTCATCGAGCACCTCCCGGCACACGTTGAACGTCAGCTCTCCGACGCGTTGAACGGCTGCCCCGTCGACAAACTTGTCGATGTTGTCGAGCGTCGTGACGCGTCCCTCCTCCAGGGATCGTTTCATCCCTGCCGCGCCTGCCGGTTCGACGCCGACGACGCGCGTTTCGGGGCTGACCTGCTTGTAGTAAGCGCCAAGACCCGCGGCAAGTCCGCCGCCGCCGACGGGGACAAAGAGGTAATCGACGCGGGTGGCGGACTGCCGGTGGATCTCGGCGGCGACGGTGGCCTGTCCCTCGATCACGGCGGGGTCGTCAAAGGGAGGAATGAAGGTCATCCCGCGTTCGATGCCGGCCTCGACAGCGGCGGCGTTAGCCTGGTCGAAGGTATCTCCGGAGAGGACGATCGTCGCGTGCTCTTTCCCGAACATTTTCACCTGGTTAATCTTCTGCCTGGGGGTAGTCACGGGCATATAGATGGCGCCGGTGATCCCGAGTTTGTTGCAGGAAAAAGCGACCCCCTGGGCGTGGTTTCCCGCGCTGGCGCAGATGACTCCCCCGGCGAGCAGGCGGTCGGGGAGCGAGCGGATTTTGTTATAAGCGCCCCGGATCTTGTAGGATCGCACGACCTGCAGGTCCTCGCGCTTGAGGAGGATAGTGGCATTGTATCGAGCCGACAGCCGCTGGTTCAAAACCAGCGGCGTCGCCTGGATAACCTCTTTCAATCGCTCTCTCGCGCGGGCGATTTGGTCGAGGGAGGGGAAGTAGGCGGGCGTCATGACGGGTCTGCCTCCGGGCGCAATTTCCGCACGACGCTACCGACTTCCCAGAGTTCCGACTCCCTCAATTCCTGCAACTCGCGGGAGAGTTGTTCGCGGTAATCGGCCTGTCCGTTCGCGTCGATGGAGCGTTGGGACTCCTTCCCGGTGGCCACGTCCCGGTAGATCTCCTCGAAGACGGGGCGGGTGGCGTCCCTGAATCGCTTCCACCAGTCGAGCGCCCCCCGTTGGGCCGTCGTGGAGCAATTCGCGTACATCCAGTCCATGCCGTTCTCGGCGACAAGCGGCATGAGGCTCTGTGTAAGTTCCTCCACGGTCTCGTTAAAGGCCTCGGAGGGCGAATGTCCGTTCGCGCGCAGCACCTCGTATTGCGCGGCAAAGATCCCCTGGATGGCCCCCATGAGCGTGCCTCGTTCGCCGGTGAGGTCCGAGTAGACTTCCTTCTTGAAAGTCGTCTCGAAGAGGTATCCCGAGCCGACGCCGATGCCGAGGGCGACGACGCGTTCCCATGCTTTCCCCGTGGCGTCCTGGAAGATGGCGTAGCTGGAGTTCAGCCCGCGGCCCTGGAGGAACATGCGCCGCAGGGAAGTGCCGGAGCCTTTGGGCGCGACCAGGATCACGTCGACGTCGGGTGGCGGGACGATGCCGGTTTGCTCGCGATAGGTAATGCCGAAGCCGTGCGAGAAGTAGAGCGCCTTACCGGGCGCGAGGTGCGCGCGCACGCTGGGCCAGAGGGCAATCTGACCGGCGTCGGAGAGGAGGTACTGCACGATCGTGCCGCGCCTTGCCGCCTCCTCGATCTCGAAAAGCGTCTCCCCGGGCGTCCAGCCGTCGGCCAGGGCCTTGTCCCAGCTGCGGCTGTTGGGCCGTTGCCCGACGATCACCCGAAAGCCGTTGTCTTTCAGGTTGAGCGACTGACCGGGGCCTTGCACGCCGTAACCGATGACGGCGATCGTTTCATCTTTTAACGCGGCCAACGCCCGCGCGAGCGGGAATTCTTGACGCGTGACCACGTTTTCTTCCGTGTTTCCAAATTTCATGGTTGCCATAATCTAAGTTTTAAAGGTTTGAGTTGTTTCGATTCATGTTTCTTTCCTCTCTCGCGGAGACTTTCAGCACCCCGATTTTCTTCTCGATCTGCCTCGTCAGCGCGTCAATGCATTGATCCTCGGCCTCCATGCCGATGGTGTAGTTGCACTCCCCGCCGGGCGACCGGTCGAGGGTAAGGCGGTCGATCGTCGCGTTGCGGCAGGCGAGCGCGGTCACGATCTGGTTCAGGAAGCGGAGGTCGTTCTCCGTCCGGACGGTCATCTGGTATTTTCTGTTCATGCGCGTATGGTGTTTGATGTTCTTTTATTTCAATCGTATATCAGAAACGGCGGCCCCGGCGGGGATCATCGGGAAGACATTCTCCTCCTGCATCACCTTTACCTCGAGCAGGAAAGGCCCCGGGTGCGCTTGCATCTCCCGGACAGCCTCCCGGAGGTCTTCCCGTCGCTCCACCTGCCGGTAGGCCACGCCGTGGGCGAGGGCGATATACTTGAACTCGGGGTTCGCGATCGCCGTGAAGGAGTAGCGCTTGTGGAAAAAAAGTTCCTGCCACTGCCGCACCATCCCCAGGTACCCGTTGTTCATCAGCAATATCTTCACCGGGATATTCAGTTGCGCCACCGTCCCCAGCTCCTGTATCGTCATCTGCAGCCCGCCGTCCCCGGCGAAGAGGCAAACGTCCCGGCCCGGCGCGCCCAGCTTGGCCCCGATAGCCGCCGGAAGACCGAAGCCCATCGTCCCCAGGCCGCCGGAAGTGACCACGCTACGCGGGCGCCTGTACCCGAAATAGCGACAGGCAAAGACCTGTTGCTGACCCACGTCCGTGACCAATATCGCGTCGTCGTCGTAAGCGTCGCTCACGGCCCGCACCACCTCACCCATGTGCAGCGCGGCGCCCTCCGGGCGGATCGCCGGACCGATCGTCTCCGCCTCTTCCACGGCGGCGCGGGCGCGAAACTCGCTCACCCACGCCGCGTGATCCCCCTGCTCGATCCCCGCCGTCAGCAGCGGCAGCGTCTCCTTCGCGTTGCCCAGCACCGGAACGTCCACGCGGATAATCTTGTTAATCTCCGCCGGATCAATCTCCAGGTGGATAATCTTCGCGTTCTCGCCGAACTTGAGCGGGTTGCCCGTGACGCGATCGTCGAAACGCATCCCGATGGCCACCAGCAAGTCGCACTCCCTGTTCTTGATATTCGGGGCATAATTCCCGTGCATCCCCAGCAGCCCCACGTATCGCGGGTGCGCCACCGGGAGCGTCGAAAGCCCCAGCAGCGTCGACGCCGCGGGCATGTCGCTCTTCTCGACAAAAGCCCGGAACTCCTCCTCCGCGCCACCCAGCGTCACACCCTGACCGAAGAGAATCATCGGCCTACGGGACTCCCGGATCAGCGCGACAGCCCGCGCCACCTGACGCGGGTCAGGCGCGGGATAAGGAACGTAGCCGCGCACCTGCCGCGTCGGTTCGTAGTGAAAACGAGCCATCTCCACCTGCGCGTCCTTCGTGATGTCCACCACCACCGGGCCGGGCCTCCCGCTGCGCGCGATGTAAAAAGCCCGGGAAAGCGCCCCCGGAATCTCCGAAGCCCGCCGCACTTGATAGTTCCACTTGGTCACCGACTGCGTGATCGCGATGATATCCACCTCCTGGAACGCGTTCGTGCCCAGCTGGAGAGACGTCACCTGCCCCGTGATCAACACCAGCGGCGTCGAGTCCGCCATCGCGTCCGCCAGCCCCGTGACCGTGTTCGTCGCCCCGGGCCCGGAGGTCACCATGCACACGCCGACCCGACCCGAAACCCGCGCGTAACCCTGCGCCGCGTGCATCGCCCCCTGCTCGTGGCGCGTCAACACGTGATTGATCCGGTCGCGATAGTCATAAAGAATGTCATACACGGGAGTGATCGCACCGCCGGGATAACCGAAGATCACCTCCACCCCCTCCCGCAAGAGACTCTCGATCACGGCCTTCGAGCCGCTATACTCCGGATTATTCTGCTCCATCTTCTCGCGTGTTAATGGCAGGAACAATCCGGACGGCCCCCTTGTCAGCCGAACTGACAAAATGCGCGTAAGCCCGAAGCGACGCCGGCACCGCGCGACGCCGGCCAACCGGCTGGAAACAAGTCATGCCCGCCCGCCGACGCGACAACTCCTCGTCGCTCACCAGCAAGCGGATCGACCGCGCCGGAATATCAATCTCCACCCCGTCGCCGTCGCGCGCCAGGGCAATCGCCCCGCCGGCAGCCGCTTCAGGAGAAACATGGCCGATGGACAAACCCGAAGTGCCGCCCGAAAAACGACCGTCAGTCACCAGCGCGCAAGAGCCGTCCAGCCCCCGCGACTTCAAGTAGGAAGTCGGGTACAGCATCTCCTGCATCCCAGGCCCCCCGCGCGGCCCCTCGTAACGAATAATAATCACCTCCCCGGCCCGCGCCTCACCATCGAGAATACCCCGAACGGCCTCCTCCTGAGACTCGTACACCCGGGCGCTCCCGCGGAAACGCGACAACTCCTCGCTCACCCCCGCCGTCTTCACCACGCAACCGTCAGGCGCCAGGTTGCCGGAAAGCACCGCCAGGCCGCCATCGCGACTGTACGCCCGCGACGCCGAACGGATACATCCACCCTCCCTGTCCCCGTCCAACGTCGGGTAATAACAAGACTGCCCCCCAAGCGCCCGACCACCCTCGCCGGCAGGAGCGGCAAGGTAAAGACCAAGAGCCTCATCGCTACGCGTCTCCCGCCGCACGTCATACCGCGCCAGGCACTCCCCCAGCGTCATCCCGTCCGCGCGCCGCGCCCCGACGTCCACCAACCCCTCCCGCTCCAGCTCGCCAAGAATCGCCATCACACCACCGGCGCGATGCGCGTCCTCCACGTGATAACGAGAATTAGGCGACACCTTGCACAACACCGGCACCCGCCGCGAAAGCCGATCAATATCAGCCATCGAAAAATCAACACCCGCCTCCCGGGCGATCGCCAGCAGGTGCAACACGGTGTTCGTCGAACCCCCCATCGCGATGTCCAGCGACATCGCGTTCTCCAGCGAAGCCCTGGTAATCACCGACCTCGGAAGCATCGACTCGTCCCCCTCCTCGTAATAGGCCAACGCGCCGCGCACGATCACCTCCGCCGCCCGGTCGAGCAACCGCAACCGCCCCGCGTGCGTCGCCACCAGCGTCCCGTTGCCCGGCAACGCCATGCCAAGCGCCTCGTTCAGGCAATTCATCGAGTTCGCCGTGAACATCCCCGAACAAGAACCGCAACCGGGACAAGCCACCCGCTCCAGCTCCGCCAGCGCCTCGTCGTCAACGCGATCATCAGCGCCGCGCACCATCGCGTCAATCAAATCCACCCGCTCCCCGCGAAACACCCCAGCCTCCATCGGCCCGCCCGACACGAAAATCGACGGCACGTTCAGCCGCGCCGCCGCCATCAACATCCCCGGCGTCACCTTGTCGCAGTTGCTGATACACACCAGCGCGTCCACCCGGTGAGCGTTAACCATGTACTCCGCGCTATCCGCGATCACCTCCCGCGACGGCAACGAGTAGAGCATCCCCTCGTGACCCATCGCGATCCCGTCGTCAATCGCTATCGTGTTGAACTCCGCGGCAAAACACCCCGCGCGCTCCACCGCCAGCTTCACCCGCTGCCCGGCCTCGTGCAGGTGAACGTGCCCCGGCACGAACTGCGTGAACGAGTTAGCGATACCGACCACCGGCCGCCCCCCGTGTTCATCCCTCATCCCGTTGGCCCTCCACAGGGCCCGCGCGCCGGCCATCCTTCGCCCGCTGGTCGTCACCGCGCTTCTTAATTCATGTTTCATACTTCTCCTTGTTTAAAATGACAAGGCCCCTCCCCCACCGGGAGAAAGGCCCTAAACTATTGTTGTTCACACACGACCTTCCTCCCGTCACGTTCGTAGCGCCACGAGTAGAATCACGATTAGAATCACGTTTATAAAGTTCACTGTTCTCATATCTCTAAAATTAAAAAGCCTTCCCCGGCAGCGCGAGAAAGGCTTCATTCATAATCAGGTACCGGTTCACCTGCACGCCTTTCCCGCCCCCGTGGTAATCACCCCACCGGCCACGAATAGAATCACGTGTAGGTAAAAATTGTCCATATCTTCCATTTAATCCGGCCGCGAATATAGGGGGAGAACATACACCAACAAAATCTTTTGAAAAAAAAATGCACCCGACACACCTCACACCCAAAAATCCCCCCCTCTCCCCCCATCACCCTCTCCCCTCCCCTCTCCC
>JAIROI010000037.1 GCA_031257615.1 Odoribacteraceae bacterium | reverse complement strand
GGCCTTCATATCCTCGAACGAAGAGACCCTGTTCGGGAACTGGCTCGAGGGACTGGCAATCTTCATTAACCAAAAGGCGCGCGGGGGAAGGAAATCAGGAATCACGGGAATTGACCTTGAATTTGACAGGAACGATACCCGCTACATCGTGGCCATCAAATCGGGACCAAACTGGGGAAATAGTAGCCAGATAAATAAGATGAAGAGCGACTTCCTGGCAGCCAGGCGAACCCTGCGGACAAGCAACTCGAATCTACTCGTGACGGCCGTCAACGGATGCTGCTATGGCAGGGAAAGTCATCCTGATAAAGGAGACTACTTCAAGTACTGCGGCCAGGAATTCTGGTATTTCATATCGGGAATACCTTCACTGTTCACGGATATCATCGAACCCCTGGGACACGACGCCAAGGAAAAGAACGCGCGCTTCCAGGAGGAGCACGCGTGCATGATCAACAAATTCACGAGAGAATTTACCTCGAATTTCTGCAACGAAGCAGGACAAATCGACTGGAAACGACTCGTCGAGTTTAGCTCGGGCAACGCAAACTCCTCCCTCCGCGAAAAATAAACGCGAAACATCGCACCGTACCGCGCTCCATTTCCCGGGGTGTTGAGGCATGACTGCCGAAACGCTCCTTTCAAATAATTAGCGTTTCGCTTGCGCGAGTAATAAATCTTTAGTAAACTCGCGTCGAAAGAATGAAGTTAAAACACCGCGTCATGCACAATAACCTGATCGACCCGCGAGTCATCAATAACGCCCTGGACGCTTGCGGCGTCAAAGACATGGAAAATGCCACGATACGCGACATCGTGCGCGTCGTGAACACCGTCGAAAAGACAACCGGCACGCGATTCATCCGCATGGAAATGGGCGTGCCGGGACTGCCGCCGCCGGGAGAAGGCATCAAGGCCGAGATCAAGGCCCTCGAACAGGGCGTCGCGCAGTTCTACCCGATGCTCGAGGGAGACCCCGGACTGAAAGAAGAAGGAGCGCGATTCGTGAAAAACTTCATGGACGTCAATATACAACCGGAAGGAATCATTCCCACCGTCGGATCCATGCAAGCGTGCTTCGCCGCCTTCCTGCTCGTCACGGCGATCCGGGAAGAACGAGACACCGTATTATTCCTCGACCCGGGATTCCCCGTGCAAAAAAACCAGATGAAGGTCATCGGCAAACCCTACGAGTCCCTCGACCTCCACGACTACCGGGGCGAACGACTGGGAAAGAAAATCGAAGAATACCTCGACAAAGGACGCGTCGCCGCGATCCTCTACAGCAACCCCAACAACCCCGCCTGGGTATGCCTCGCGGAGGAAGAACTGCAGATGATCGGCGCGCTGGCCACGAAACACGACGCGATCGTGCTGGAAGACCTCGCCTACTTCGGGATGGACACCCGGGAAGACCTCTCCCGGCCCGGCCTGCCGCCCTTCCAGCCCTCCGTGGGAAAATACACGGGAAACTACATCGCGATCATCTCCGGGTCGAAAGTCTTCAGCTACGCCGGGCAACGGCTGGGGCTGGCCTGCATCTCCGACGCCCTCTACCACCGCCGCCACGACAACCTCCAGGCGCGCTTCGGGGGCGACGGCTCCATCGGGTATACCTTCGTGAACCGCCTTATCTACACCCTCTCCTCCGGGGCGCCGCACTCGGCACAACATGCCATGCGCGCCATCCTCAAGGCCGCCAACGAGGGACAACTCGACATCCTCGAGGGAACGCGGGAATACGCGCGCCGCGCGCGGGCCATGAAAGAAATCTTCCTCGCCCGCGGCTTCCGGTTGGTCTACGACTCGGACCTCGGGAGACCCCTCGCCGACGGGTTCTACTTCACCTTCGTCGACCCGGGAACAAGCGGCGGCGAGTTGACGCGACAACTCCTTCACTACGGGGTGTCGGCCATCCCCCTGCGCGACACCGGCTCGACAAGGCCCGGCGTCCGCGCCTGCGTCTCGCGCGTGGGAATGGATCGCGTGGGGGAACTCGACGAACGGCTCGAACGCTTTCGCCGGGATTACCCCGCGGGTAGTGAACGGACACGAGAAAATCCTAATATTTCATAAATACCTTCGCCCCCCGGACATTAACCCGTAATTTTATCACCGGCCGCCGAGTGGCGAATCAAAGAGAAGAAGCTGTTTTATTTATAATCATAATCTACAAGGTATGGCAAAGTTTAGAGGAGCTGTCGTCGTGGACGCCGAGAAATGCAAGGGATGTGACCTCTGCGTGGTCGCGTGTCCCGCCGGGGTACTGTCCCTGGCCAAAGAAGTGAACGGGAAGGGATACCATTACTCGGAAATGGCGCGCCCGGAAGCATGCACCGGGTGCGCGAACTGCGGGCTGGTATGTCCCGACGCGGTCATCACCGTGTACAGGAAAAATATACAATAACACGACGAGTATGGCAGAAATCAAATTAATGAAAGGCAACGAGGTGATCGCCGAGGCGGCCATCCGTTGCGGGTGCGATGGATACTTCGGCTACCCGATCACCCCACAATCCGAAGTCATGGAAACACTCATGGCAAGAGAACCCTGGAAGGAAACAGGCATGGTCGTGCTGCAGGCTGAAAGCGAGATCGCCGCGATCAACATGGTATACGGCGCCGCCGCGTGCGGCAAACGGGCCATGACCTCCTCCTCAAGCCCAGGCATCTCGCTGAAACAAGAAGGACTGACCTACCTCGCGGGCGCCGAGTTACCGTGCCTCGTGGTCGACGTCGTCCGCGGCGGCCCGGGGCTGGGCACCATCCAGCCGGCGCAAAGCGACTACTTCCAGGCCACGCGAGGAGGTGGACACGGGGACTACCACCTGCTGGTGCTCGCCCCGGCCTCCGTGCAAGAAATGAACGACTTCGTGTCGCTCGGCTTCGACCTGGCCTTCAAGTACCGCAACCCGGTCATGATCCTCGCCGACGGCGTCATCGGGCAGATGATGGAAAAGGTACAACTCGCCGACTACTCCCCCCGCTGGACCGACGACGACATCGAACGAATCTCCGGGAAATGGGCGCTGACAGGAAAAAAAGGACGCGACCGACACGTCGCCACCTCCCTCGAACTGGACTCCTACAAGCAGGAAATCTTCAACCACAAACTGCAAGCGAAATACCGCCTCATGCAGGAAAACGACGCGCGACACGAGGAACTCCACTGCGAGGACGCCGAATACATCTTCGTCGCCTACGGATCGAGCGCCCGCATCTGCCAGAAATCCATCCAGCTCTGCCGCGAGCAAGGCATCAAGGCCGGCCTCTTCCGACCCGTCACCCTCTACCCCTTCCCCCGCGTCCCCCTGCGGGCGCTATCCCGCCGCGTCAAGGGCTTCATGGCCGTCGAAATGAGCGCCGGGCAAATGGTCGAGGACGTCCGCCTCACCGTCGACGCCAACGTACCCGTCGAACACTTCGGAAGATACGGGGGCGTCATCCCCACCCCGGACGAAATCGTCGAAGCTCTCAAAAAACAAATCATAAGCGCATCATGACCGTGGAAACAATAGACATCATCAGGGAAGAAAACCTCGTGTACAGGAAAACACCAGCCCTCACCGACAACGTCATGCACTACTGCCCGGGCTGCTCGCACGGCGTGGTACACAAACTCGTCGCCGAAGTCATCGAGGAAACAGGCATCAGGGAACAAACCATCGGCGTGTCGCCCGTCGGATGCTCCGTGCTCGCCTACAACTACCTCGACATCGACTGGGCAGAAGCGGCACACGGACGCGCGCCCGCCGTCGCCACCGGCATCAGCCGGCTGCACCCCGAGAAATACGTCTTCACCTACCAGGGGGACGGCGACCTCGCCTCCATCGGCACCGCCGAGGTCATGCACGCCTGCAACCGCGGCGAAAACATCGTCATCATCTTCGTCAACAACGCCATCTACGGCATGACAGGAGGACAAATGGCGCCAACAACCCTCGTCGGGCAAGTAACCTCCACCACCCCCTACGGGCGAGACGTCAAGCTAAACGGATTCCCCATGAAGATCACCGAACTCCTCGCGCAACTCGACGGCACGGGATTCGTCACCAGGCAAGCCGTCCACACCCCGCTGGCCATCCGAAAAGCAAAGAACGCCATCCGGAAAGCATTCGAAAACACCAAAAAGGACAAAGGAACATCCTTCATCGAGATCGTCGGCACCTGCAGCTCGGGCTGGAAAATGACCCCCGTCGACGCCAACCGCTGGATGGTCGAGAACATGTTCCCCAAGTACCCCCTGGGAGACATCAAGGACATTTAAAACACCCAACAGATGACAGAAGAAATAATCATAGCAGGCTTCGGGGGGCAAGGAGTGCTCTCCATGGGCAAAATCCTCGCCTACTCCGGCATCATGCAAGACCAGGAAGTCGCATGGATGCCCTCCTACGGACCGGAAATGCGCGGGGGAACCGCCAACGTCACCGTCATCCTCAGCGATGAACGCATCAGCTCGCCCGTCCTCACGCGATACGACACCGCCATCATCCTCAACCAACAGTCCATGGACAAGTTCGAGGAGGCCGTCAAACCGGGAGGAACCCTCATCTACGACCCCAACGGGATCACCCGACCTCCCACCCGCCCGGACGTCAACATCTACAAGATCGAAGGCACCCGCCTGGCCGCCGAGGCCGGAAACCCCAAAATCTTTAACATGATCGTCCTCGGCGGCTTCCTGAAGGTGAAACCCATCGTGCTCCTCGACAACGTCGAGAAGGGCCTCGCCAAATCCCTCCCCGCCCGCCATCACCACCTCATCCCCATGAACATCGAGGCCATCCGCACCGGCATGAAACACGTGGAGCGCGATTAGTGGAGCGCGCTTATTTAACGGCGCGCCATTGAAAAAAGAGAGGGGGCTACCGGCAAGGTAGCCCCCTCTCGCGACGCGGAGACGCGTGATACGATTCTCTTTTTTTACCCCCTACTCACACTCCTCCTTGTTGGCGGCGGCCCTATTCCCGGGCGAGGATGTGCTCGCGTCGTTTTCTACATCTCTCGTGTTGAATAGCTTGCATGCATTTCCGGCGCCCGTACCGGGATTCCCGGCGCCCGTACCGGGATTCCCGGCGCTCGTACCGGGATTCCCGGTGACCGTACCGGGATTCCCGGTGACCGTACCGGGATTCCCGGTAGCCGTACCGGGATTCCCGGTGACCGTACCGGGATTCCCTTTTGTCCGTACCGGGAATCCCGGTGGCCGTACCGGGAATCCCGGTGAGCGTACCGGGAATCCCGGTGACCTTACCGGGAATCCCGGTGAGCGTACCGGGAATCCCGGTGAGCGTACCGGGAATCCCGGTACGGGCACTTTCGGGGCAATTTCCCGCGAGGGAATCGGGCGCGCCCGTCCGCGCGGGTCAGGAGTGGCGGGAACAGAGGCGGGCGTAGTGTTCCCGGAGTTGGGAGGCGTGTTGTTGGATGCTGTAAAGTTCGCGGACGCGGGTGGCGGCGCGGGTGGCCTTGTCGCGGTAGGGGAGGGGGTTGGCGGAGAAGTCGAGGAAGAGGCGCAGGAGGTCGTCGGGGTTTCCTGTTTTGTAGAGGGTGGCGAGGGAGCCGTTGTCGGTGATCTCGCGGAAGACTCCCCAGTCGTTGACGAAGACGGGGAGTCCGGCGGCGATGGCCTCGATCACGGCGATGCCGAAGGTGTCGTGGCGCGTGGCGTATATGAAGGCGTGGAGGCTGGCGAGCAGGGCGGGCACGTCGTCGCGGACGCCAAGGAATTCGACTTCCCGCGAGAGGTCGCGCGACAGGCAGTAGTCCTTGCAGGCCCGGCCCCCGGGCGTGTCGGCGTTGCCGATGAAGAGGAAGCGGAAGTCGACGCCGGAGGTTTTCAGGCGGGAGAGGAAGCGGCAAACCAGCATCTGGTCGCGCCCCGGCGCGAAGTTGCCGACCATGTCTATCCCCGTTTAACCACTGTCCAACAGCCCATAACCGAAATCGGCGAACAATCCGCCGCATACCTTCACCAGTTCATTACCGGTCAGAACAATCCTGAACTAAATATCGTACTCCC
>JAIROI010000020.1 GCA_031257615.1 Odoribacteraceae bacterium | reverse complement strand
CCTCTCCTGCATACATGCATACCCAAAATAAAGAAAAAAGGGTAGATCAAACAAGACAATCTCCAGTTTTCCAGCAGAATATTTATTCGCGACGCGCGGCGGATATGCACGGCCGACATTCCCCCCGTTTGGCGCCCTTCAAGCGTGTCGGGCGGGGTGATCCCACTGCCTTTCGCCCGCACATCCTCCCGCTCTCGATATACCTTATTATATAGTGTGCATTTTGGGATAAACATTGGCCAGATGACTTGTTCGGGAGGGAGTGGACAGGGGGAGACTTGTTAAAAAAAAGGTGGGCGTGGAAAAAGTTTGGAAGACTTGGTTCGTGCTTTGAATTTTTTACAGCTTTACCATGAGAAAACACAATCCACGATTTTCTTCACGGTTCGCGATAACGTTGCGACCCGCGCCGGGATTTTTTTTCAAGCTTGCAACAGCGGTGGAAATGGCAAACAGAATTTTTTCACGGTTGCAACAACGTTGCAAGTGGCAAACAGAATTTTTTCAAGCTTGCAACAACGTTGCAAATGGCAAATAGATTTTTTTCTCGGTTGCAACAGCGATGGAAGTGGCAAACAGAATTTTTTCAGGGTTGCAACAACGTTGCAAATGGCAAACAGGTTTTTCGCAGGGTTGCAACAACGTTGCAAATGGCAAGCAGATTTTTCGCACGCTTTCCACAGGCGGTGGAGGTGCCAAATGGATTCGGGGCGGGGAATGCCGGGGGGGCGGGAGGTGAAAAATGATTTCATTTTTCTCGTTGCTCGAGCAGGGTGACGTGGCAGAGAAGTCCGACGGGGGAGCGGCCGCGGAAAGGATTGTTGTCGTAATGGCCTACCTGTCGGGTGGCGACGCGCTCCAGCCAGGCGTCGGGGAGTACCTGATCGGCAGGGAGACTCGACACGAGCACGGCCGGAAGGAGGTCTGGAGAGGGCGGGGAGCCGAGGTCCAGGGGGAGGACGCGTCGCCCGGCCTCGTAGATGAGTTCGACGCGGAGGGCCTCGCCGGCGGGATGGTAGAAGGTGAGGTGTTGGAGGTGTTCCATGTGTCGGGTGGCGCGGATGGTGTTCCTGTCGGGATTGTTGAAGGTGCCGGCGAGGTGTGAGAGGAGGAATGTCTCGACGAGGATCATCATGACCATCATCCCGGAGAACATTTTGAGGGGTTTGAGTTTAAGTCCCCCGGCGAAGATGGAAAGGGATACGAGGAGGAAGAGGATGGAGAAGAGGAGGTAGAGGAAGAGTCCGAGGCGGGGGTAGAACATGACGTGGAGGGCGACGGGGACGCCAAGGCCGAGGGCGGCGGGGAGGAAGGCGTTGAGGCGAAAGATGATTTTGTCGACGGGGGTCAGTTGTCCGTCCCGGGCGCGGTTGAAGATGTCCGTGACGTAGTGTCCGATGACCAGCGCGGCGGGGACGAGGACGGAGGGGAGGTAGCGGGTGCTTTTCCCGGGGAAGAGGGTGAGGAGGAGCAGGGCGAGGAGTAGCCAGAGGACGGAGAAGTTGTATTCTTTTTTGAGGGTCACGCGGCGGCGCATCCAGCACCACCCGAAGAGGCCGGTGAGCAGGAAGAGCGACCAGATGCCGGATTCGGTGAAGAAGCGCCAGTAGTAGTACCACGGGCGGGTGTTGAAGACCATGAACGGTTCGATGTTCTTCCCGGACTGGCGCGCGAGGAGTACCCACGCGCCGCCGACGGCGATCGCGACGAGGGTCATGAGGGCGGCGGGCCATATTTTGTGGCGAAACCGGGGGCGGTAGAGGATGGTGAAGGAGAGGATGAAGGGGAGGAAGAGGGTGTAAAAGAGTTCGAGGCCCCTGGAGAGGAACGCCGCGCCGAGGAGCGCGCCGGCGGAGAGGAAGTTCCACCAGCGGGTGCGGTTGGCGATGGCCGCGCGGAAGAAGAAGAAGATGGCGCCGAGCATGAAGGCGTGGGCGTGGCTGTAGCCGTCGATGGTTCGTCCCATCATGACCATGCTGAAGCAGGTGGCGAGGACGAGGGCGGAGAGTAGCCCGAAGAGTTTGCCGCGGGCGAGTGTCATGGCGAACATGTAGAAGAAGATGACGGCGATCATGGCCATTGTCCCGGCGATCGCGCGCTGGAGGACGAGGTTGTCGGGGCTGACGCGTTCTGCCAGCGCGGCGATCCAGGCGGGGAGGGGCGGTTTTTGCGCGCGCGGCTCGCCGTTGAGGGTGGGGGCGGTCCAGTTGCGGTATTCCGCGATTTCTCTTGCCGTGACCAGGTTGCGGGCCTCCGGTCCGTTGACGCGCACGGCGTCGTTGTTGATGAAGAAGGCGAAGAAACACACCGTCAGGATGAAGATTACATGGACGCCGTATCTTTTTTGCATAGGTTTTGTTTTAAGTGGGAAACGTACTCGTCCGCGACATCGTTGGTATAGACATTGATGATCAGGCCCGCCCTACGTTCTGGAGGGCAAATGTAGGGAATTTCGCCCAGCCGTTCGCGTATTTTTCCGGATAAATTCTTTCACCCATTTTCGCCCTTTCCCGTTCTATTCACAGAGAGAAGTTCTTTCTCTTGCAAACACACTCTAAATACATCCTCCCGGTCATCCTCGATGTCCGCTCGACGAACGCGAGGAGTTTGGGTCGCCCAGGGGGTAAGCAATTGCTCGACCGGGAGGATACTCTTAGGGTATGATTTATGAACTTAGACGTAGATAAACATGTCGATGAAAGAGAATCAGGAAGAGTACATTTACCGGGTACTGCAAGGCGAATGTACGGGAGAAGAAAAAGAGGAGTTGGAGCGGTGGCTCGACGAATCGGGGGAACACCGGCGGGTGTACGACGACGTCCGGGCGATCGCGCGCGCCGGCGACCTGCTGCGGGAGCGCGAACGCTTGAATAAAGGGAGAGCGTGGGCGAGTATCCGGGAGCGGCTCCCCGCTCGCGTTGTTTCCAGGCGTTTGATCCGTCACGCCGTGTCGATTTGCCTGCCGTTCCTGCTCGCGACCGGTTACCTTCTCCTGTCTCCCGAAGCCCCGCGGCCGGCGGGGAATGACGCGAATGATTTTATCGAACCGGGGACGACGCGCGCCACGCTTTACCTCTCGGACGGGCAGCGGGTGGAGCTGCAGGCGTTCCGGGGCGAGCGCGTCCCCGACCCTCGCGCGGCCCGCGAGATCGCTTTCGAGGAGTCCACGAACGTGCTGAATTATCACGATCCCGCGCTGGCAGACGCCCCCGGGAGCGGGTCGCGACACAAGATCATTGTCCCGCGCGGCGGGGAATACCCGTTGATCCTCCCCGACGGGACGAGGGTGTGGCTGAACGCGGGGACGGAGATGGAGTTCCCGCTCGCCTTCGGGGAAAGCAGGGAGGTGCGGCTGAGCGGCGAGGCTTTTTTCGAGGTGAAGAAGGAGAACGAGAGGCCGTTCATCGTGCACGCGGGAGACGCTCGCGTGGAGGTGACGGGAACCTCTTTCAATCTCTCCTGCTACCCGGATGACGCGGCGATCACCGCTACCGTCGAGACCGGCTCCGTCTCTTTCGTCGCCGACCACCGGGCGGAGCGCCTGGAGGCAGGGGCGCGGGCCACCTACGACCCGGTCGGGCGCGCGCTCGTGGTGGAGGAGGGGGTGGATTTGAAATACCACTCCTCGTGGCGCCGCGGGCAATTCTACTTTTATAATACCCCGCTGCGGGAGATCACGGAGAAACTGGGACGCTGGTATGACGTGCAGTTCGAGTTCGCGGATCCCTCCCTGGAGGCCTTGTGCTTCTCCGGGGCGGCGCTGCGGGCCAAGCCGATCGAGTTTATCCTGGGATTGCTGGAGCGCACGCGTTCCTTGCAATTCACGGTGTTGCATAGCCGGCTGATTCGCGTGGAACAAAAATAAACGGGGAAGGCTGGTACCCTTCCCCGCGACTCTAAATAACTTCTCCGCGAGGGGAACATTGTTAAATTAAAGATTGTGCGAAATTATGAAAAAAGAAACAGACTCCGGGGGATATTCACCCGGAAAAATCAGGAGTAAATTCTGGAAAGTAATGCGATTACAATTCTTTTTCTTCCTGCTGACGCTTGGCCAGTTGTACGCGATCCCCGCGCGCACCCAGCAACTGGTGACGGTCAGCATCAGGGAAGTCTCTGTCGAGAAATTCATCAAGGAAGTAGAACGACAGTCGGGGTGCGTCGTCATCTACAACAACAACCAGCTCAGGAATCTCCCGCGCCTCACCCTCCAACTCTCCGGGGTGACCGCCGAGGAGGCCCTGAACCAGGCGCTGCGCGGAAGCGGCTTCACCTGCCAGTGGGTGGAAGACTTCCTGGTCATCTCCCGCACCCTGTTCCAGGCCCAGGCCCCCAGGAAAGTAGAGGGGAAAGTCCTCGACGCGGGCGGTCTCCCGATCCCCGGCGCCACGGTGCGCGTCAAGGGAACAACCACCGGCGTCTCCTCCAACAAGGACGGGGAATTTTCTCTCTCGCTGCCCGCGACGGGAGACTACGCGCTGGTTATCTCCTTCGTCGGGATGCAAACGAAGGAGGTCAACGCGACCTTTTCAGGCCCCCTGATCGTCGTCCTGGAAGAAGAGGTGTACGACATGACCGAGGTCGTCGTCACCGGCATCTTCACGAAGGCCCGCGAGAGTTACACCGGGGCGGCCACCACCATCACCGCGGAAGAATTAAAGAGCTTCGGGAACAGGAGTATCCTCGCCACCGTCCGTAACATTGACCCCAGCTTCAACATCATGGACAATATCGAGAACGGATCCGATCCCAACCGTCTCCCGGACATCACCCTCCGCGGGCGCTCCATCATGGACGCGAACGTGCGGGAGTTGCAGGATGATCAGGCCCAAAGCGGGGTCAACGCTCCCCTGTTCATCCTCGACGGCTTCGAGGTCTCCCTGCAGCGAGTCATGGACATGGACGACCAACAGGTGGAGTCCGTGACGATCCTGAAAGACGCCAGCGCGACGGCCCTCTACGGGGCGCGCGGGGCAAACGGCATCGTCGTGATCACCACCAAACGCCCGCCGGAAGGCAGTATCCGTTTCACCTACAAACTTAATGTTAACGTGGAAGCCCCGGATCTCTCTTCCTACAACCTGATGAACGCCCGCGAGAAGTTGGCCTACGAGAAAGCCTCCGGCATCTACTCCTACAGCGATCCCGCCACCGAACAGGCCTACATGGAGCTGTATAACCAACGGCTCATCGAGGTCGAGCGGGGCGTGGACACCGACTGGCTGGCATATCCCACGCGCGCCGGCGTCGGACAACGCCATAGCTTGCGCGCCGAGGGCGGAAACAAGGAATTCAAGTATGTCGGGAGCATCGGGTACAACAACATCACCGGCATCATGAAGCAATCTTACCGGAACACCCTCACGGCTTCCCTGCTCTTCCAGTACGCGTTCAAGAAACTAAGGTTCAAAAACGACCTCTCGCTGGGATTCAACCGCACCTCCGACTCTCACTACGGGAATTTCTATACCTACACGACGCTGAATCCCTACTACACCCCCTACGACGACGAGGGCAACCTGAAAAAGATGCTGGACGATCAAAGCGCGGGAAACCAGACATTCCGCGTGGGCAATCCCCTGTACGACGCCACCCTGCCGTCGAGGAATACCACGGAATACACCCAGATAGACGAGAAATTGTCCATCGAGTGGGACGTCCTCCCCGGCCTCCTCGCGCGGGGACGCTTCGGGATCATGAAGCATCTCGGTCGCGGCGACGTCTACTACTCCCTTGACAACACCCGCTTCGAGGGATTCTCCGGCGAGGACTACAAACGGCGCGGGAGCTACGACTATTCCAACGTCGAGAGACTCTCCTACGAGGGAGACTTCACCTTGAATTACTCCCAGACCCTCCGCGAGCGCCATCTCCTCAACGCCGGCCTGAGTTTCAACCTCGCCGAGGATAAGTCGGAATCCCTCCTTATCTCCGCCGAGGGATTCTCCGCCGCCAACATGGGACACCTCGGCATGGCGGCAGCCTACGCCATGGGAGGCAAGCCGACGGGGAAGGAAGAACGCTCCCGCCGGATGGGAGGAATCGCCAACCTCAACTATACCTATAATCTCCGCTATTTCGCCGACGTGTCGGGAAAGCTCGAGGGATCGTCCAAGTTCGGGAGCAACGACAAGATCGCCCCCTTCTGGTCAGCGGGGATC
This sequence comes from Odoribacteraceae bacterium, assembly GCA_031257615.1. Lineage (GTDB taxonomy): Bacteria > Bacteroidota > Bacteroidia > Bacteroidales > Marinifilaceae > JAIRKS01. The sequence continues at coordinate 5,395 of JAIROI010000020.1, read as the reverse complement.
GGATGGAACGCGCACCACGAGAATTTCGTGCAGGAGACGGACGCCTTCAACACCCTCCGCCTGCGCCTCTCGTACGGCACCACCGGCTCGCAGAACTTTAACCCCTACCAGGCGCTGATGACCTTCCGCTTCTTCGAGCTGGAAAACTACCACTACTGGCAAGGCGCTTACCTGCTGGGAATGGGAAACTCCGACCTGACATGGCAGAAGACCAACCAACTCAACGTCGGGATGGAGGTCGCCTTGAAGAACAACCGCCTTCGCCTCAACGTCGACTTCTACAATAAACTCACGGAGGACATGCTGACGGATATAAATCTCCCGACCTCCAGCGGCTTCGCCAGCTACAAGGCCAACCTCGGAAAGGTGCGCAACCGCGGCGTCGAGGTCAGCGCGAACGCCTACCTGATCAACCAGCGGGAGCAAGACCTCTCATGGTCGCTCAACGGCACCCTCGCGCACAACAAAAACGAAATCCTCGAGATATCCAACTCACTCGAGTTCCTCAACAAACTGCTGCTCGAGCAATCCGGGAGCAATCCCAGCTTCCTCTTCAAGGAGGGCGAGTCCATGAACACCATCTACGCCGTGCGATCCCTCGGCATCGATCCCGCCAACGGAGACGAACTGTTCCTGCGGCGCGACGGCAGCAAAACCTACGCGTGGGAGGCCTCCGAAAAAGTGGCTTGCGGCGTCAACGAACCGCTCGTCTGGGGAACCTTCGGAAGCCGCTTCCGTTACAAGGGACTTTCCTTGAACGTGGTCTTCGGCTATCGCGCCGGCGGGTACAGCTACAACCAGACCCTCGTCGACAAGGTCGAGAACCATGACCCGTGGAGCAACGGCGACAGGAGACTCTTCAGCGATCGCTGGATAAAACCCGGCGACCACACCTATTTCAAAAGAGCCGCGAATACCTCGCGCACCGAGGCCTCCTCGCGCTTCGTCATGAAGGAAAACACCATCGAGTGCCGCACCGTCAACCTCGACTACGAGTTCAACCCGACATGGACGCGACGACTCTCCCTCGACTACCTCTCCCTGGGACTCTACGCCGAGGACCTCTTCCGTTCCTCCACCATCCGGCAAGAGCGCGGGCTATACTACCCCTTTGCCCGTAAATTCTCGCTCTCCCTGTCGGCCCGATTCTAATCATTCACTTTCACACGAAGAACCATGAAAAAAAGATACCTTATACTCATCGCCTCCATTCTCTTCGCGGCCTGCACCGACTGGTTGGACATCCAACCCGCCCTGGAGATAAGGAAAGACCAGCTCTTCGAGAACGAGGACGGGTTCAAGAACGTCCTCACGGGAGCCTACATTCGCATGGCAACGCCAGACCTCTACGGGAAAAACACCACCATGACCCTCCCGGAGTTCATGACAAGACACTGGATCGCCGCGTCAAAGACCCTCGGAGACCACCTCGGACGACTCGAACACGAGGAAACCCCCTGCAAAGACCTCGAGGCCGACGTCTGGCTGGCATACTACCAGACCATCGTCAACCTCAACACACTGCTCGGCGAGATCGACGCCAAACGCGACGTCTTCACCAACGGAAACTACGAACTCATCAAGGGTGAAGCCCTCGGACTGCGCGCCTTCCTCCACTTCGAGGTCGCGCGGCTGTGGGGAGAAGCGCCGGCGCGGATCAAATCCGACGAGGCCGACATCCCCTACGTCACCTACGTCACCAAAAACCCCAAAGACCTGCGCCCCGTCTCCTACGCCGAGTTCTCGCGGCGACTCCTCGCGGACCTCGACTCCGCCGAGCTACTGCTCAAAAACGACCCCATCCTCTCCTGCTTCATCTCCACCCTCAACCAGCCTGGACTCGTCGAGGGATACGAGCAATACAACAGGCCCGAGGACCCCTACCACTACTACCGCCAGAGCCGCTTCAACTACTACGCCGTCAAGGCCACCAAGGCGCGCTACCACCACTGGATGGGAAACAGCGCCGAAGCCGCCCGACTCGCCGGAGAAGTCATCGACGCCCTCAACACCGAAGACGGATCCCTCAAGTTCAGGCTCGGCGATGAATCCGTCGCCAGGTACGGAGAGCTGACCTTCCCATCGGAACACATCCTCGCCGTCAACAACTCGAGAGCGCAGGAAGTCGTCGCGCCCCTCTTCGTGCAATACTACAACGGGTACACGCAGGACTCGCTCCTGCTCGAAAGAGCCTACGAGGTAACCCTCCACCCCAACGACATCCGTTTTAGAAACAACAGACTCTGGCAAAGCCGCACCCTGAAAACCGGCTTCAGCTCCACCTACACCTTCTTCAAAAAGTACGTCGCCAACGACCAGACTGCCGTCGACGTCATCCCCCTCATACGCCTCTCCGAAATGTACTTCATCGCCATTGAAAACGGAGACCGCGCCCGCTTCGCGCGATACCGCGAGTCGCGCAACCTGCACAACTCCGCCGACGACGAGGTCACCGGGGCAAACGCCACCGACGAATCCGTCCTCGAACGACTCGAAAAAGAATACCGGAAGGAATTCTACGGCGAGGGACAAATGTTCTTCTTCTACAAGCGCCACGCCCGCGAGAACTTCTCATGGCCCGCCGTCTACACCATCGACGTCGCGCGCTACAAGCTCCCGAGACCCGAGACGCAAACCCTCTTCGAAACCCTCTAACAATAACGCCTCATGAAAACAAATCATATCGCGAAACTCCTCCTCCTCCCGCTGCTCTTCGCGGCCTGCCAGGAAGTCGTCGTCAACAAATACGAGGACAATCCATGCCTCTACTTCTCGCGGGCCGACAGCCTCGCCTACTCCTTCTACTTCGAAGAAAGCAGCCGCCTGCGGGACACCCTCTGGATCGAGGTGTGCCTCTCCGGACTGCCGAGACCCGAGGCCCGTCCACTCCCCATCGTACAAATCCCCGCGGGAGACAACAACGCCGTCGCCGGACAACACTACGTCTCCCTCGACGACCCCGAGATCAAAGACCTCGTCATCCTACCACCGGGAGCCGCCAAGGTCAACATCCCCGTCATACTCCTGCGCGACCCTACTCTCAAGACCGCCGGACGCCGACTACTGCTTGACATCGCCACCAACGAACACTTCGGCGCCGGCATACAGGGATACACCCGACTCCTCGTCCACTTCTCCGACCTCACCGAACAGCCCGCCAACTGGACCTCCGTCTGGAGACTCGTCTTCGGAGACTGGGGCGCGGTCAAAATGAGATTCATCATCGACTACGTCGGCGTATCCAACTTCGACGTCCCCGCGATGACCGGAGACACCCGCGACTACCTCAAGGCAAGAGCCAAACAAAAACTCGCCGAATACGAGACCGCGAACGGCCCCCTCTACGAGGCCGACAACATCACCCGCGTCAGATTCCCCAATTAAAACAACAATCATGAAAAAGATACATTACATCGCTTGTGCCATCCTCCTCCTTGCCGCCTGCGTCGAAGACCCCGGCAAAACGGAACTCCTCCCCGCCGCCGCCGTGACCCCAGGCGCCGCCACCGGCGTCAACGACGTCTACACGGTCGTCGCCCTGGACACGCTCGTCATACACCCCGTCATCGAGGGCGGACTGACGGACAACACCTACACCTGGTACGTCTACCCGTACCCCTCCTACATCGGAAGCCCGAAAGACACCATCGGCAGGGAACAAAACCTCGACTACCGCGTCGCCCTGCCCGCCGGCAGGTACGAACTCCTGCTCGAGGTCAAAAACAAACAACGGCTCACCGCCACCTACACCACCGCCACCCTCAACGTCACCCGGGAATTTAGCCGGGGCTGGTTCATCTCCAAAGAAGTGAACGGCGCCGCGGATATCGACTTCGTACGACTCGGCAACAACGCCGTCTACCCCGACATCCTCCAAGCCATCAACGGAGAACGGCCCGCCGGGAAACCCCTCGACAACGGATACATCTACACCTACTACGGCTACGAACGGGAAAACAACGACGGCACCGTCACCCGCGTCAACGACCAGCCCGCATTCTTCCTCACCACCGACGCCGACCTCCGCGTCTACCACGCCGACGACATGTCGCTCATCAAACGCTTCGACGACGCCTTCTTCGAGCAACCCGCCACCCGACACCCCCGCGCCCTCTTCCAGTGCGAGGGAGGAACCGTCGTCCTCAACGACGCCAGCCTCCACAGCATCTGGTATGGCTCCTACAACGTCGGCAGGTTCGGCTACCCGGTGACCCTCCCGACAAGCCTCCGCGGCGCCGACATCGCGCCACAAGCCATCCGCGTCGGCGGATCAGCCTTCATCTTCTTTGACAACAACACCTCCTCGCTGGTCGCGCTCACCGCCTTCAGCTCCACGCTCGCCACCCTCCCGGACTACGGCTATTACCCCTCCTGCACCAACATGAACGTCGACCTCGTCTACATGCGCGAGCAAGAGCTTTTCGGTGGCGCGTACTGCGCCTACGCCCTCGTCAAGAACAGAACCTCCGGCGCCTACAGCGTACTCAGGCTTGATCCCATTTATGTCACCTACGGCATGAGCCCCGTCAACACTACCTACGCCGTCCCCGACGGTAGCCCCGTCACCGCGGCCAGCGTCTACGCCCTGCACCAGTCCAACGACGCGCTCTACTACTCCGCCGGGGACAACAAACTCAGCTATTACAGCATCAGAAACAAAATAGAAACGCCCGACATCATCACCCTCCCCGACGGGGAACAGATCGTCCGCGTCCACCACGTCTACAACGACAACATGGACTTCGAGTGCCTCGCCGTGCTTGCCAACAAGGACAACCGCTGGACCCTCTACTGCTACAACTTCAAGGGATCCACCTCCGACGTGCAACTCCCCGCCTTCCAAACCTTCTCCGGGGAGGGCAAGGCCCACTCCTTCCTCTACCGCGACGTCCAGGTAAGTTACACCAACTAACGCCCGCTCGCGTCGCCTCCCGGCCACTTCCCCGGCCATCAAGTATCTCGCCCCCCGGCGAGATACTTTTTATATCCCCCTCATCCCTCCGCGACGCTTCCAGGCCTCCCCCTCCGGGCTATCAATCACGCGGTAGCCCGCGGTTGCCGCGTGGAAAAAAGATTCCGTTGAAGGGGCCGCGCGGCCCCGTCTTGGCAAGAGTAATTCCAGGCAAACTTCCCGACAACCGGAAACCTTGTCGTCGCGCGGAAACAAGGCTTCCCACTGTCGGGAATCGTTGTTTCCGCGCGAAAACAAGGCTTCCCACTGTCGGGAATCGTCATTTTCGCGCGACTACAAGGCTTCCCACTGTCGGGAATCGTGGTTTCCGAGCGACGACAAGGCTTCCCACTGTCGGGAATCGTAATTTTCGCGCGACGACAAGGCTTCCCACTGTCGGGAATCGTGTTTTTCGCGCGTAGACAAGGATTACATATGAGGGGA
>JAIROI010000107.1 GCA_031257615.1 Odoribacteraceae bacterium | reverse complement strand
ATGTCGGCCGTGCATATCCGCCGCGCGTCGCGAATAAATATTCTGCTGGAAAACTGGAGATTGTCTTGTTTGATCTACCCTTTTTTCTTTATTTTGGGTATGCATGTATGCAGGAGAGGGGAGCTTTGGCAACAAACGGGAATCTCCGCGTTGTTCGCTCAACGGAAGGACTTCCGCGGCAAACAAGAGGGCGCCGGGACTTTCTCGGACACGCGAGCGAGCGACGAGCAGAGAAGATGAGTGAGGGGCGCTGCATGGGTGCAGGAACGCGAGTGTAGAATATATATTCATTCTCTAAAACATAAACGATATGGCAAAAGGAGTTTATCAATTACCCGGAGTCTGTAACGAACCCGTTATGAGTTATGCCCCGGGGTCGCCCGAAAAGAGGGAGTTAAAAGCGGCTATCGCCGAGACGCGCGCCGTTGTCGCGGATATCCCCATGATCATCGGGGGAAAAGAAGCGCGCACGGGAAAGATGATCGATATCCGCCCACCACACGATCACGCCCACCTGCTGGGACGCTATCACCAGGGAGATCATACCCACGCGCGCGCGGCCATCGACGCCGCCCTCGCCGCTAAACCCGCGTGGGAAAAGATGAGGTGGGAAAGCCGCGCGGCCATCTTCCTGAAAGCCGCCGACCTGCTGGCAGGCCCCTATCGTCAGAAGATGAATGCCGTCACGATGCTCGGGCAATCGAAAAACGCCTTCCAGGCAGAGATCGACTGCGTGTGCGAGCTGGCGGACTTCTTCCGGTTTAATGTCAAGAACATGTACGAGATCTACGGGCAGCAACCCCACTCCTCGCCGGGCACGTGGAACCGCGTCGAGTGGCGTCCGCTGGAGGGATTTGTCTGGGCGCTCACGCCGTTCAACTTCACGTCCATCGCCGGCAACCTGCCCGGCGCGCCCGCCTTGATGGGAAACGTCTGCGTGTGGAAGCCGTCGAAGACCGCCGTCTATTCCGCCCACCTGATCATGAAGATTCTGAAAGAGGCCGGGTTGCCGGACGGCGTGATCAACCTGGTCTATTGCCCGGGACCGGTAGCCGCCGAGGTCATGCTGAAAGACAAGAATTTCGCGGGCATCCACTTTACCGGTTCGACCGGCGTGTTTAACGACATCTGGGCGAATATCGTGAAGAACATCTCGAACTATCGCTCCTACCCGCGTATCGTGGGCGAGACCGGGGGGAAGGATTACATCTTCGCCGATCCCACCGCTGACCCGGTGGAGGTGGCCACGGCCATGACGCGAGGCGCCTTCGAGTATCAAGGGCAAAAGTGCTCCGCCGCCTCCCGCGCCTATATCCCCGCCTCGCTGTGGCCCGCGATAGCGCGCCGGCTCAAGGAGAATCTCGCGGCGATCAAGACCGGGGGCGTGGAGGATTTCACTAACTTCGTGAATGCCGTGATCGACGAGGCTTCCTTCGACAAGCTGGCCCGGGCAATCGATGACGCGAAGGCCGCCCCCGACGCGGAGATCGTGGCCGGGGGAACGCACGACAAGTCGAAGGGCTACTTCATCACTCCCACCGTGATCCGGGTCTCCCGCCCGGACTACATCACCATGCAAGAGGAATTGTTCGGCCCCGTGCTGACCGTCTTCGTGTACGACGACGCGAAGATCGACGAGACGCTCGACCTGCTGGATAGCGGTTCGATCTACGCCCTGACCGGCGCGATCTTCTCTAACGACAGGGCCAACATCGAGAAGCTGACCGAACGCCTCACGCATACCGCCGGGAATTTCTATATCAACGACAAGCCCACGGGAGCCGTCGTGGATCAACAGCCGTTCGGCGGCGGACGCGCTTCCGGGACAAACGATAAGGCCGGGACGATGTTTAACTTGCTGCGGTGGGCGTCCCCGCGGACGATCAAGGAGACGTTTGTCCCCGCCAGGGAGTGCACCTACCCCAATTTCCTCGAGGAGTAGGGAACAAATGAAAGTCGGGCCTCGGCAGCCCGACTTTCGTTTACAGTATCTCGATGTGTTCCTGATCCGTTAACTTCTCGCAATACAGGCATCGCAAGACGATGGGCGCGCGTCCCACCACGTCGAACTTCGTTTTCACGTTCTGGTTGTTGGTGATGCATTGAGGATTCACGCAACGGGCAATACCCTGGACGCGCTTCGGCACGTTGACCGTCTTTTTCTCTACCACCTCGAAATCCCGGATGATATTGATCTTGACCGACGGGGCCACGAGGGCCAGCTTGTCGATCTCCTCGTCCACGAGGAACTTGTCGGATATCTTGATAATCGCTTTCTTCCCCAGCTTATTACTCGCGAGGTTATTGCCGAACGTGATCGTGTTGTCGCAAGAGTCGATCCCCAGGACGTTGATCACGTCAAACAGCTTTCGCGCGGGGATATGATCGATGACCGTACCGTTTTCCACGGCGCTCACCTGCAGTAGTTCTTTTTTCGCTGTCATAACTTTATACGTTTACCATGTTAGATTTAGAGCCTTAAAGATCACGGCCTGCCGGGAATAGACGCCGTTTCGGGCCTGGTCGAAGTAATACGCTTTTTCGTTCTCGTCCACGTCCTCGTTGATCTCGTTGACGCGGGGGAGCGGGTGCAGGATGCGCAGGTTCTCCTTTGTTCCGGCCAGCATGGAGTTGCGCAGGACATAGACGTTCTTCACCTTCTCGTACTCCAGCAAGTCGGCGAAGCGTTCCCGTTGCACGCGGGTCATGTACAGGATATCGGCGCTATTGATCACCTCGTCCAGTTCCCGGTGCTCGTAATAAGGGATATTCAGGCTGTCGAGGAACAACTTGTAGGCCGTCGGCATCTCCAGCTCGCGCGGGGAGATAAAATGGAAAACCGGGTTGAAGTGGCTCATGGCCTGCAGGAGCGAGTGCACGGTTCTCCCGTACTTCAGGTCGCCCACCATGAATACCTCCAGGTTTTCCAGCCGTCCTTGCGTCTTGTAGATCGAGTAGAGGTCGAGCATCGTTTGGGTCGGGTGTTGATTGGCCCCGTCCCCCGCGTTAATCACCGGCGCCGACGCCACCTCGCTGGCAAAACGGGCAGACCCCTCAAGGGGGTGGCGCATCACGATCAGGTCGCAGTAATTGTCCACCATCTTGATCGTGTCCTTCAGCGACTCGCCCTTGGAGGTGCTCGTCGACGAAGAGTCGGAGAAACCGACGATCCTCCCGCCCATCCTGCTGATGGCGGTTTCAAAACTCAGGCGCGTGCGCGTGGAAGGCTCGAAAAACAAGGAGGCCACCACTTTCCCCTCCAACAGGCGATTGTTCGGGCACTCCTCGAACCGGGACGCGATCTTCAAGACGTCCAGGATATCCTCCTTCGAGTAATCGGTAATGGAAATCAAGCTACAGTTATTCATACAAGTATATTTAAGTCATTATTTCCCTGATTCTGTCGACGACGTCCGCGGCGACCGCGCATTTCTGCTTCACGGCGTACTCCGTCATGCTCCCTTCCCGGTCGAGGATCGTCACCTTGTTCGTGTCCACCTGGAAGCCGGCGCCGGCGTCATTCAAGCTATTAAGAACGATCAAGTCCAGATTCTTCCGTTGCATCTTCTCCCGCGCGCGCGCCACCTCGTTCTCCGTCTCCAGCGCAAAGCCCACCAGCCGCTGGTGTTCCCGCTTCATCTTCCCCAGGGCCGCGGCGATATCCCGCGTGGGCCTCAGCGTCAGCAGCAACTCCCCTTCCTCTCGCTTCAGCTTGGCCGTCGACGGGGCGACGGGGGTAAAATCGGCCACTGCCGCGCACAACACCCCGGCGTCCATCCTCGGGAAGAGCGCCGTCGTCGCCTCGTACATCTCCTCCGCCGACGAAACGTCCACTCGTCGCACGCCCGGGTGATTCATGGACAGGGCCGTCGGCCCGCTGACCAACACCACCTCTGCTCCCCGGTCGGCCATCTCGCTCGCCAGCGCGTACCCCATCTTCCCCGACGAGAAATTCCCGACAAAGCGAACGGGATCTATCCTCTCGCGCGTCGGGCCTGCCGTCACCACTACCTTCTTCCCCTCCATATCCTTAAGCACGAAAAAGCGCCTCGCGAAGTCCGCGATCCGCTCAGGCTCCTCCATCCTCCCTTGTCCGGTCAGGCCGCTGGCCAGCTCCCCTTCTGCCGGTTCGATCACCGCGTCTCCTCTCAGGCGCAGCACCTCCAGGTTATGCCTCACGGCCGGGTGCGCGTACATGTCCATGTCCATGGCCGGGGCGATCACCACCGGACACCTGGCCGACAGGTAGGTCGTCAGCAGCAGGTTATCAGCGATCCCCGCGACCATCTTCCCGATCGTGTTTGCCGACGCCGGCGCCACCAGCAGCAGGTCGGCCCACGTCCCCAGGTCCACGTGCGAGTTCCAGTCCCCGTTCTCCGGGTCATAGAAATCCACAAGGATCGGGTTCCGCGTCAGCGTGGCCATCGTCAGTGGCGTGATAAACTCCCTGGCCAGCGGGGTCATCACCACCTTCACCGCCGCCCCTTCTTTCACCAGCAGCCGCGCCAGCATCGCCGCCTTGTACGCCGCGATGCTCCCCGTGACTCCCAGTATGATATTCTTTTCAAGCATAACCTTGGTATTAAAAATAAGGCTGTACTTTCATACAGCCTCATTTGGTTCATTCGTTTCCCCTCTCGCGTTCCCTGTTTTCCTTCCCGGATTACGAAAATAGATCTCGTCCTCCTCGAACTCTTGCAGGGCGATCAGCACCGGTTTCGGTATCTTCTCGTAGAACTTGGAGATCTCTATCTGCTCCCGGTTCTCGAACACCTCCTCCAGGTTATCCGCGTACGACGCGAACTCCTGCAGCTTCCGGTTCAATTCTTCCTTCATCTCCACCGAGATCTGGTTTGCCCTTCTGCCGACAACGGCCACCGCCTCGTAGATACTATCGGCCTTGGCCGACAGCGCCGCGGGGTTTCTCGTGACCGTGTTCGAGGGCGCTTTTATTCTCTTGAAATCAATCATGGCACTTATATATATAAGGTATTAATCATTCTCCGCGTCTTCCGGGGTGAGACGTTCCAGGTAGGCGTTAATCGTCTCGTACTTGCCGGCCATCTCCCCGGCATACCGGCTATTGGGATACTCGTCGATAAAGAAGTAATACTCCTCCTTGGCCTCCGTGAAGCGCTCGTACTGCAGCGCCTCGTAGCTATTGACGGCAATCTCGAACTTCGAGTTAAACAGCATGTACATGATCTCCTCCCGGTATTTCGTCCCCGGGTAATCCTTCAGGCAGTTATCGAAACAGATCACTGCCGCCTTGTACTGCTCCCGCCGGTAATAATTCTCCGCGGAGAGAAAATCCTTGTACGACAACTTGTCTCGCATCACGTCCATGTACTCGTTGATCTGTTCCTTGCGATAATTATCGGGATAGCGGGTCAGGAAAAACTGAAAGTCCTTGATCGCCTCCTCCGTCATCTCCTGGTCGAGCCTCACGTTGGGAGACTGCAAGTAGTTGCAGTAGCCGATCATGTACAAGCAATCCTCCACGTTCTCGTTCTCGGGAAAATTCCGCACGAACCGCCGGAAATCATCCACCGCCTGACCGTATTCCTTCTGGTTATAGCTGCACAGCGCGTTATAGTAGTCCACTGTCGCCTCCTGCGAACGCCCGCGGAAAATCTCCCGGATGCCGGAAAACAACTCCTTCGAGCGTTTGTACTCGCCGCGGTGGTAGTACTCCACCGCCTTGCGATACACCAACAAGTAATCGTCGCTCTTTAAAAGCTGCTGGTATTCGCCACACGACGTCAGCATCATACATGCAAGGGTAAATATAAAAACCGTTCTCGTCATAGCTTCTTGTTTTTGCGCCACGCGAAGGTAAGCGATAATCCACAATCCGCAAGAGTTTCAATGCGAAAAAATCTGACCACTCCGACGAAAGTGCGACAGGCGGGAGGAGTCGGCGCTCCCCGTGATTGCCTGCATGGAAAAAAGTGTTGCGGGAAAAGTTAAAACGGGGATTGGCATTTCGCGGGAGTGCGATTCGGGGGGCTGGCTGGTGGTCTTGGAGAAAAAGGGCGGCGTGGCATGTTGTATGGCCCGAATATCGGGGTGGCGACGAGTGCGGAAAGCCGAATAATGAGGGGGGTACG
>JAIROI010000032.1 GCA_031257615.1 Odoribacteraceae bacterium | reverse complement strand
CTCGTGGGGATGCGCAACATTCGGGACTACAAGGCAAGGGTACGACCCGACAGGGAGTCGCTCGGCAGCGCCAGCCCGTTTAATATCGTCACCAAGGCGCTGACCTTGAAAAATTTCACAAAGGAGGAGATCATTAGTCTTTACAAGCAGCATACAGACGAGACCGGACAACGTTTCGACGACGACGCCGTGGAGTTAGTCTGGGAACAGACGCAGGGCCAGCCCTGGTTAGTCAACGCTATCGCCCGCGAGGTCATCGTGGAGATACTCGAGTCGGACTACGTGCGGCCCGTCACGGCCGACCTGGTGAAGGAGGCTATACAACGTATCATCCTCGCGCGCCCCACGCACATCGACAGCCTCTTCGAGCGACTGAGAGAGGCCCCCGTGCGGCGAGTGATCGAACCCATGATCCTGGGGAACGACTTCTTCGACGATGGCTCGGACGACTTCCTTTACACGCGCGACCTCGGATTGGTCCGGGTTGTCAACGCCCGCCTCGCACCCGCTAACCCAATCTATGCCGAGGTGATTATCCGCAAACTCTCTCACTCCGCGCAAAATGTCCTGCAAAACCCGTCGTATCCCTTCCAAATGCCCCGCTACCTGAAAGATGGTCGCATCGACATGGACTACTTGATGAGCGACTTCCAGCAATTCTGGCGGGAGAACAGCGAGATCTGGATAGAGCGATACGAGTACAAGGAAGCCGCCGCCCACCTTGTGTTAATGGCCTTCTTGCAGCGAGTCGTCAACGGCGGAGGCCAGATCGCGCGAGAGATGGCATCCGGCACGGGCCGTCTCGACATCTGCCTGTCATACAACAACCGGAAATACCCGATCGAGCTAAAGATCCGCCGCGGCGCGAAGTACCTGGAAGAGGGCATCGCGCAAACCGCCCGTTACATGGATACCTGCGGCTGTGCGGAAAGCTGGCTCGTCCTCTTTGACCGTCGCCCCGATGTCGCGTGGGAAGAAAAAATCTACACCCGCAAAGAGGTCATCGACGGAAAAACCGTCACCATCATTGGTCTATAGCCCCCATAGCGACGAGCATCGTCCGCCCGCGTACCGGCCCAACCCCTTTCGTCGCCCAGTATCTTCCTTGTCGTCCCGGATTTTTACCCTCTTGCACAGAAAAATCATTTTAATCGTGTACATTCGCGAGAGAATAACCGTCGCCACCAAAATTAAAAACGTTACACTATGCAATCGTTATCAGCCATATCCCCCATTGACGGAAGATACCGGGGTCATGTCGAGGAACTATCCCGGTACTTCTCGGAGAGTGCGCTCATTCGCTACCGCGTCATGGTAGAGATTGAATACTTCATTGCCCTTCGCGAGATACCTCTTCCCCAGTTGGCCGCCTTACCTGCCCCGACGCTCCCCTTGCTCCAGGAAATCTACTTGAAATTCACACCCGCCGACGCCGAGCGGGTCAAGGAAATCGAGCGGGTAACAAACCACGACGTGAAGGCCGTCGAATACTTCCTCAAGGAGCGTTTTGACGCGCTTGGCCTGGGTGACTACAAGGAGTTTATCCACTTCGGACTGACCTCCCAGGACATCAACAACACGGCCGTCCCCTGTTCCTTCAAAGACGCCGTCAACGAGGTCTACTACCCCCTGGTCAACGAACTCATCCTGCGTCTCGACACCCTCGCTGAAGAGTGGCGCGACATCCCCATGCTGGCCCGTACCCACGGTCAGCCGGCCTCCCCCACGCGCCTGGGCAAAGAGATCAAAGTCTTCACCTACCGTGCTGGCAGGCAGCTGGAACTCCTCAAAAGAGTGGCCTGTTCGGGGAAATTCGGAGGAGCCACGGGCAACTTCAACGCCCACCGCGTCGCCTACCCCGACGTGGATTGGAAGGCCTTCGCCAACCGTTTCCTGACCGAGAAGTTGCACATCGAGCGGGAGCAGTACACCACCCAGATCTCCAACTACGACAATTTCGCCGCTATATGCGATAACCTGCGCCGCGTCAACACGATCATCCTCGACCTCAACCGAGACCTTTGGTCGTATATATCGATGGGTTACTTCAAGCAGCGCATCAAGGCCGGGGAGGTAGGATCATCCGCCATGCCCCACAAGGTCAACCCCATCGACTTCGAGAACTCCGAGGGAAACCTGGGCGTCGCGAACGCCCTTTTCGAACACCTGGCCAACAAGCTGCCCGTGTCGCGCCTGCAACGAGACCTGACGGACTCCACCGTCCTGAGAAACATCGGCGTGCCGGTGGCCCACACCGTCATCGCCTTTAAGTCTACCCTCAAGGGATTGGAAAAGTTGATCATCGACCGCCAGACGATCGACGCCGATCTCGACGAAAACTGGGCCGTCGTCGCCGAAGCCATCCAGACCGTGCTCCGGCGCGAGGGATTCCCGAACCCCTACGAGGCGCTCAAGGCACTCACGCGCACCAATATCAAGATCACGCGCGAATCCATCGCCGCTTTCGTCGACTCCCTCGAGGTACCCGAAGCCCTCAAGGAAACGCTAAAAGCCATCACACCGTCCGGGTACACGGGCATGTAACGGAGACCCGTGAAAGACCTCCTCCTCCTCTTCCGGCGATTCATCCCGCCGTATAAGTTTCGCCTCGCGAAAAGCGTCCTTTTCAACTTGTTGCACGCCGTGTTCGGGCTATTTGCCATCTCGATGCTCGTCCCCATCCTCGAAATCCTGTTCGGGGGAAACGTCGGCGCGGAGGTAGAAGAAACATCCTTCAAGATGGATGTCGAAGGCCTTAAACAGCTTTTCAACTACCACATGTCGAGGATCTACCAGGAGCAAGGGGCGGGCGTCACCCTACTCCTCGTCGGGCTGGTAGCGGTCATCGCGACGGCGCTCAAAACCGGCTTCGCCTATCTCGCCGCCCACGAAATGATCTACATCCGCAACGGGGTCGTGCGGGACATCCGCCGCGACCTCTACGCGAAGATTCTCTCCCTCCCCCTCCCCTTCTTCTCCGAAGAGCGCAAGGGTGACATCATCGCGCGGGCCACGGGCGACGTGCAAGAGGTAGAAATCTCCGTCATGAGTTCCCTGGAGATGCTTTTTCAAAGCCCGATACTCATCCTCGTCACGCTCGTCGGGATGTTTATATTCAGTTGGGAACTAACCCTGTTTGTCATCATCTTGCTCCCCCTGGTCGGCCTGCTCATCGGCAAGATCGGGAAGAATCTCAAGCGACATTCCCGCGAGGGACAGGACAAGATGGGCGAGCTGCTCTCCACCATGGAGGAGACCCTCTCCGGCCTGCGCGTCATCAAGGCATTCAACGCCTCCAAGCAGATGAACGAGCGCTTCTCGCGTGAAAACGAAGCCTATCGACGCGTGCAAAACAGGCTCATGCGCCGGCGTTCGCTGGCCCATCCCCTGAGCGAGTTCCTGGGGACGGTCATCATCGTCATCATCTTGTGGTACGGGGGTACTCTCATTATCAACGGGACGGGGAGTCTCACCGGCCCCATGTTCATCACCTACATCGGCATCTTTTACACGATCATCAATCCCGCCAAGAATCTTACTAACGCCTTCTACAGCGTGCGCAAGGGGCTGGCGGCCATGGATCGCGTCGACGACATCCTCCGCGCCGAATCTTCCGTGCCGGAACCCGAACATCCCCTTCGCATCTCCGACTTCTCGCGGGCCATCGAGTACGATCGCGTCTCTTTTTCCTACAACGGCCTCGCCCGCGTGCTCGACGAGGTCTCTCTTGTCATCCCCGCGGGAAAAACCGTCGCGCTCGTCGGACCTTCGGGATCGGGCAAAACCACCTTCGTCGATCTCCTCCCGCGTTTCCACGACGTCTCCGGGGGGGAGATCCGCGTCGACGGGATCAATATCAAGAACCTCTCCACGAGAGACCTCCGGGAACTGATGGGAAACGTGAACCAGGAGCCGATTCTCTTTAACGACACCATATATAACAATATCGCCTTCGGAAGGGAAAACGCCACCAGGGAGGAGGTCGAACAGGCCGCGCGCGTCGCCAACGCCCACGAGTTTATCATGCAGACCGAATGCGGGTACGATACCCTGATCGGAGACCGGGGGGGGAAGCTCAGCGGGGGACAGCGACAGCGACTTAGCATCGCGCGGGCCGTCCTCAAGAATCCCCCCATCATGATCCTCGACGAGGCAACATCGGCCCTCGACACCGGGTCGGAGAAGCTCGTCCAGGAGGCGCTCGACAACCTCATGAGAAACAGAACTTCCATCGTCATCGCCCACCGGCTCTCCACCATCCGTTCGGCGGATCTTATCTGTGTCTTCAACGAGGGGCGCGTCGTCGAACAGGGAACGCACGGCGAGCTTATCGCCCGCGACGGCCTCTACGCCAAGCTCCACGCCATGCAAGGATTCTGAACCATGACCCGCGAATCGCCCCTGGGAAAAAGGGTCTCCTACCCCACCCGCTACACCCCCGAGCAGTTGTTCCCCGTCGACAGGAAGGAAAACCGCGAGGCCTGCCGCGTCGACGACGGTTTCCACGGCCATGACGTTTGGCACGCCCACGAGGCCGCCTTCATCACGCGCGCCGGATTGCCCGTCGTCGGACTCCTCAAGATCGTCTACCCCGCCTCCAGCCCCTGCATCGTCGAGAGCAAGTCCCTCAAACTCTACCTTCATTCGCTGAATGCTACCCCCCTCGGGAACAGCGTCGAGGAGGGAGTAGAACTGTTCGCGCGGATCGTGCGCGAAGACCTCGAGCAACTCCTCCGCGCCCCCGTCGCCGCGCGATTCTTCCAGGACGCCCCGCGCGATCTCCCCTTCGATTTCGACGACTACTTGATCCTCGAACGACTGCCGGAGGTGCTGCAACCGCTCCCCGATGCCCCCCCCCTCCCCGCGGGAGAAATCAAGGTGGGGAGCCACCTCCTGCGCTCCAACTGCAAGATCACCGGCCAGCCCGACTGGGGATCGATCTTTATCCACATGGAAGGCAACAGCCTACCCTCCCCCCTCCACCTCGCCCGCTACATCATCTCCCTGCGCGACGAGCACCACTTCCACGAGGAAATATGCGAGATGGTCTACCAGCGCCTGCAAAACGACCACGCCCCGCGGAGGCTCGCCGTGTCATGCCTCTACACCCGGCGAGGGGGCGTCGACATCTGCCCCTCTCGCGCCAGCGATCCCGACGCGCTCCCCAGGTTTCTCGGCAACCCTAACATCCTTACCCGCCCCACCTTTCGACAGTGACCCCCGCCGCGCGCTCGAGGCATATACCCCGGCCAGGCAAAGCACCAGAAATATCAAAAACGTCACCCGGGCGCTCTCCATAAAGGCAGGAACAAGCGCCGGGGACAACCGCGACTCACCGGCATACAGCGAAATGGCCATCCCCGCGATCCCCATGCTCGTCGCCTGACCCGCCAGGCGAGCCGTGCCCGTGATCGCCGATGCCTGGCCGTATTCCCTCGGGGCCACGGAACTCATGATCACGTTCGTGTTCGGGGAAGAGAAAATACCAAATCCCGCCCCCAGCACCACCAGCAATCCCACCACCACCGGCAGCGGCGTCTCCTCTCCCACGAACGCCAGCCCCCCGATGCCCACCACGCCGATCGCCATACCCAGCGTCGCCAGGCGAGCGGCGTCCCACCGGTCCGACAACCGTCCCGACGCCAACGAGAACAACGACTGAACGCATGCCTGGGAGATCAGGATCAGTCCGGCATGACGAGCGTCCAGCCCGCGGACAAGCTGCAGGTAGATGCTTAACATAAAAGCGATGCCCGACGTCGCCGAGTAGTTCACCAGCGCCGCCAGCAACGACACGCGAAACACCCGGTTGCCGCTCACCAGGCGCGTGTCTAAAACAGGAGAGGCATGACGACGCTCGTGCGCGATAAAAAGGAACAACAACAACATCCCCAACGCGAAACATACCGCGCCGAACGCGCTGGATAACCTGGAAAAACCGTAGATCACCCCCGCCAACCCCGCGCCGTAGAGGAGACTCCCGCCCCAGTCAAACCGCGCCCCACGCGCCTCTACCCACTCCCCGCGCAGGAAACGACGCGCCAGCGGCAATACCACCAAACCGACCCCGGCACTCGAGAAAAACAGGGCCTTCCACCCCAGGTAGTGCGTCAACATCCCCCCCAGGAATGGCCCCGCCGCCAGCGCCGCGTATACCACGGCCACGTTGACGCCCAGCGCCCAACCCCGCCTGCCCGGGGGAAAGAGGGAGGTCAGGATCGCCGTGCTCGTGCCGAACATCATCGCGCTGCCCGCCCCCGCCAGGAAACGCGCCACCAGCAACGCGCCCGTCGATGACGCCAAACCGCACGAGAAGGTGCACCCCGAGAATAGCAGCACCCCGAGACAGAATATCTTTTTTCGCCCCACCATGTCGGCCACCCGCGCCAGCGGCACCTGCAACACGGCCGTCGAGATCAAATAGATCGTTGACACCCACGTCAAAGTCACTGCCTTCATCGAGAAGGCCTCCCCGATTTCCGGCAGTGCCAGGTTCAGCGCCGATCCCATGAACGGCACCAGGAACGCCGCCGTACCGATGACTAACAATCCTCCCCGCGCCTCCCGCCCTATTTTCTCCTGTTTACCCATGATCCTCTTTTCTTTAAACGCCTCCAAAGGTAATGCTTCATTATCGATTCCTCTACCCGGAATCCCCCGAAAAGTGCCGCCTACAGCACCCGAAACGTCGACGCGATCGCAATAAAAGTCTCTACGCTTGACTTGTCAGGCCGAGGCTACTGCCAGCCTAACCTTCACAAGCAGCATCCCCGGGCTACCGCATAAAAAAGCATCGTCGCCCCGCCCGCCAAATGCCGGGACGTGCGTTCCCGAATATCTCTTGTCAAGACAGGGCTGCGGAGCTGCCTACCCTTTATTCGCGGCTGCCTCAGGCTGCCGCGTGGAAAAAAGATTCCTTTGAAGGGCCGCATAGCTGCCGCCCCGGACTTCCCCCTTACCAAGCCGGGGCTGCGTAGCAGCCCAATCTTTGTAGGCAGTAGCCTAAGGCTACTGTATTCGCGTGTACCTTGCATTAGGATTGGCTGCGTAGCTGCCTCATCTTTGTCCGCGGCTGCCTCAGGCTGCCGCTTATAAAAGAAACCGATAAAAAACGGGGGGGGGCGGCCTCGCGGCAGCCCCTCGACAGAAAACACTTGGCACAATTGATGCGCGCGACACGAATATACCCTATAAGGATAGGACGGCAGGAGCAGTGCCGTCTTTCTACCTGTTATCCGTCATATACTATCTACTGTTACTCCTCTACGGGTTCTCGTCGCTCTCTCGCGACGGCAGGAAAGACCTCTCAAGGCCTTTTTCGCGCGTCCGCGAAGGCTTCCCGTCGCTCGTCCGCAAGCCTTCGCGCGTCCGCGAAAGGGAGCGGACGACCGTCCGCAAGCCTTCGCGCGTCCGCGAAAGGGAGCGGACGCCCGTCCGCGAGCCTTCGCGCTTCCGCGAAAGGGAGCGGACGCTCGTCCGCGAGCCTTCGCGCGTCCGCGAAAGGGAGCGGACGCTCGTCCGCGAGCCTTCGCGCGTCCGCGAAAGGGAACGGACGCTCGTCCGCAAGCCTTCGCGCTCCCGCGAAAAGGGATTTCTTCTCCCGGAAATCGCGTCTCGAGACCGCGGCCGCGTAACGCCCCGCTGATTTTCGAGAGCATCCTCTCGCTATTTCCTGTCCGATGTGCGCGTGCGCGTTCATCCCTACAAGTTTACTGGTAAGACTTAATTGCCTTCCACGTGAAGCCGTGCCATATATCATCAGCGTCCGTATACCCGTTCCATATGGTACTACCGCTCGTCGGGCGGGCGGGTGTCACACCATCACCAAGATAAAGAGTCATGTTGTTGGTTACGGTGCTGAAAGGAGTTATCCCGAACGTGACTGCATCCGTCGGCGAATCAATCTTTAGGGTAAAATCATTCCTGACGTCAAAGAACGCCAGGCTCCCGAAACTCCATGCCTTGGGTAAATCAGCTTCAAACAGGGCCACGCAACCTTGGAACGCGGTGCTTCCGACAGTTGTCACGTTTGGGAAGGAAACTTTTCCCAGGCTCGTGCAGTTTCCGAACGCGTACTGCCCGATAGTTGTCGCGTTGGGGAAGGAAACAGTGGTCAACTCCGTGCAGCCCCCGAACGTGGACGCGTTGATCGTTATCACGCCCGGGAAGGAAACACTTTTCAGGCTCGAGCAACTGTAGAATGCGGAACTCCCGATAGTTGTCGCGGGAATGTTAACATTAATCAGGTTCGAGCAGCCGTTAAACGTGGACCACTCGATAGTTGTCACGAGCGGGAAGTTGGCATTTTCCAGCTCCGAGCAACCGGAGAACGCGGCATAGCCGATGCCTGTCACGTCCGGGGAGTAAACGCTTTTCAGGTTCGTGCAACCACGGAACGCGCTGTTCCCGATGTGCGCCGCTCCCGGAATGTTAGCGCTTTTTAACCACGCGCAGTCGTAGAAGGCGCTGGAGGGAACGTTTCCGTTGAAGTCCGGCA
>JAIROI010000028.1 GCA_031257615.1 Odoribacteraceae bacterium | reverse complement strand
TTCGTGTTGCGCACATCAAGTGCCAAGTGTTTTCTGTGAGGGGCCGCCGCGAGGTAGGCCCTCTCTCTTTTTATCCCCTCCCCCCTTTTTAAATCGGATTCTTTTCTACGCGGCAGCCTTAGGCAGCCGCGGACAAAGATGAGGCAGCTACGCAGCCAATCCTAACGCAAGTATTCCGCTATACAGTAGCCTTAGGCTACTGCCTACAAAGGTTGGGCAGCTACGCAGCCCCGTCTTGGCAAGGGAAATGTCCGGGACGGAAGCTATGCGGCCCTTCAATGGACTTTGTTTTATACGGCAGCCTGAGGCAGCCGCGAATAAAGGTTAGGCCGCTCCGCGGCCTTTTTATTATTGTACCTCCTAACCGGCACCCACCGGGTGCCGGCTATGAAGATTAGGCTGCTACGCAGCCCTTCAAAAGGAATCTTCTTTACGCGGCACCCGGCGGGTGCTGTTTTATGCGGCAGCCTGAGGCAGTCGCAACAAAGGTAAGGCAACTACGCAGCCAATCCTAACGTAGAGACGCAATGCATTGCGTCTCTACCCTGCCTACACGGATTGGGCAGCCACGCGGCCCTGACTCGGTAAGGGGAGGTTCGGGGGAAGGGGGGACTTGTGCGGGGGGATATGACAGAACACGGCAGCGGGGGGCTGCCGTGTACTAAGGGAGGGGCGAGGCGTCAGGATTTCAGCCAGCGGTCGAGCCAGGAGGCGAAGACGCGTTGCCAGAGGATGCCGTTCTGGCAGCCGAGCACCCAGTGGCTCTCCTCGGGGAAATAAAGGAAGCGGGCGGGGATGCCTCTCATGCGGGCCGTGTTGAAGGCGGCCATGCCCTGGGAGACGTCGATGCGGAAGTCGCGTTGCCCGTGGATGACGAGGATGGGGGTGTCCCAGTTGCCGGCGAAGCGGTGGGGCGAGTGGGCGAAAGAACGCTGGGCGATGGCGTTGTGTTTGTCCCAGGGCGCTCCGCCGAGGTCCCAGTCGGCGAACCACATTTCCTCGGTGGTGGTGTACTGCATCTCGAAGTTGTAGATGCCGCAGTGGGCGATGAAGGCCTTGAAGCGTTTCTCGTGGTGGCCGGCGAGGTAGAAGACGGAGTAGCCGCCGTAGGACGCGCCGATGCAGCCGAGGCGGTCGGCGTCAACGTAAGGTTCCTGTTTCACGGCGTCGATGGCGGAGAGGTAATCCTGGATGTTCTGTCCGGAATAGTCGCCGCTGATCTGCTCGAGCCATTCCTGCCCGAACCCGGGGAGGCCGCGGCGGTTGGGGGCGACGATGATGTAGCCGTTGGCGGCCATCATTTGGAAGTTCCAGCGGTAGCTCCAGAACTGGCTGACGGTGCTTTGCGGGCCGCCCTCGCAGTAGAGGATCGCGGGGTATTTCTTGGAGGGGTCGAAGTGCGGGGGGTAGATGATCCAGGTCAACATCTGCTGGTTGTCGGAGGTGGTGATCCAGCGCGACTCGACTTTGCCGAAGGTGAGTTGGTCGAGGAGGTGCTTGTTGATGAAGGAAAGCTCGCGCGCCTCGCCGGTGGTGGCGTCCACCCGGTAGACCTCTGCCGGTTTGCTCATGGAGACGCGCGTCGCGAGGAGGAGGTTGTCGCCGGCGGGGTGGACGGCGGTGTAGTTGTGAACGCCCTGGGTGACGCGGGTGATGGCGCCGTCGCGGAGGACGAGGCGATAGATCTCGTCGGTGGCGTGGTGGTCGGAGATGAAATAGATGGTGTTGTTGTCGGCCCAGACGAGTCCTTCGGCGTGCTGGTCGAAGTCGCGGGTGTATTCTTTTTTCTCCCCGGTCTGGAGGTTCATGACGAAGAGGCGTATTTTGTCGGCCTCGTAGCCGTCGCGTTCCATGCTTTCCCAGGCGAGGAGTGTGCCGTCCGGCGAGAGCACGGGGTGGTTGTCGTACCCGTTCATGCCCTCGGTGAGGTTCCGGGTGGCGCCCGAGGGGACGTCGTAGAGGTAGAGGTCCGTGTTCGTGGAGCGGGCGTACTCGATGCCTTCTTTTTTTCTCGACGCGTAGATGACTGCCGAGCCGTCGGGCGTCCATGTGAGTTGCTCGACGCCGCCGAAGGGTCTGACGGGCGATTCCCACCTCTCTCCCTCGATGATGTCCTTGCCGCCGGTGACGAGCGCGCCGGGGGCGAGGTCGGCGATGAAGGGGTGGGTGTAGGTCTCGACCCAGTGATCCCAGTGTCGGTAGAACTGCCCGTCGATCAGCCGGGCGTTGGCCTTGGGGAGGTCGGGGTAGAGGTCGCGGATGTCCTTTTCGAGCTTCACCTCTTTCAGGTAGAGCAGCCGGGTCTTGTCGGGCGAGTAGAGGAATCCCTCGATGCCGCCCTCGACGTCGGTGACGCGGTGGAGGCTCGATCCGTCGGGGTTGATCTCCCAGAGTTGCGCGGAGCCGGACTGGCTGGAGAGGAAGGCGATTTTGCCGTCGGGGGTCCAGGCGGGCGCGGCCTCGTTGGCGCGGGTGTTGGTGACGCGGGAGACCTGCTCGGTTTCGAGGTCGAGCACGTAGAGGTCGGTGTAGGCGCGGTTTTCTTCCTTGTGGAAGTAGGTGACGGGGTAGACCGCCGCGCGTTTATCGGGGGAGAGGGCGAGGCCGCCCAGTCGTCCGAACGACCAGAGGACTTCGGGGGTCATGACGTCGGAGTCCAGCTTCAGCTCCGGGGTGCGGTATCCCGGTTCGGCGTCCTCGCAGGCGGCGATGGAGAGGAGCAGGAGGGCTATGCACAGCGATCGGTTCATGCTTTCGCGTTTTTGGCGGTGGACGGTGGGGCGGGCGCGTCGAAGGCCTCGATGATCTTCCGTTTTAGCTCTTCGGCCAGCTCGGCGTTATCGTCCATGAGTTGCTTGACGGTCTCTCGTCCTTGTCCGAGGCGGGTTTCCCCGTAGGAGAACCAGCTCCCGCTTTTCTTGATCACGTTCAGTTCGACGCCGAGGTCGACGATCTCGCCCGATCGCGAGATGCCTTCCCCGTACATGATGTCGAATTCGGCCTTTTTGAATGGCGGGGCCACCTTGTTTTTGACGACCTTCACGCGGGTGTGGTTGCCGAAGACCTCCTCTCCCTCCTTGATTTGTCCGATTCTCCGGATGTCGAGGCGGACGGAGGCGTAGAATTTCAGGGCATTTCCCCCGGTGGTTGTTTCGGGATTCCCGAAGGAGACGCCGATCTTCTCTCGCAACTGGTTGATGAAGATGCAGCAGGTATTTGTCTTGCTGATCGTGCCGGTGAGCTTGCGTAGGGCCTGCGACATCAGTCGCGCTTGCAGTCCCATGACGCTGTCTCCCATGTCTCCCTCGATCTCGGCCTTGGGGGTGAGGGCGGCGACGGAGTCGATGACGATCACGTCGATGGCGGCCGAGCGGATCAGTTGTTCGGTGATCTCGAGGGCTTGTTCGCCGTTATCGGGCTGCGAGATAAAGAGGTTATTGACGTCCACGCCCAGTTTCTCGGCGTAGAAGCGGTCGAAGGCGTGCTCGGCGTCGATGATGGCGGCGATGCCTCCTGCTTTTTGTGCCTCGGCGATAGCGTGGATGGCGAGGGTTGTTTTCCCGGACGACTCCGGGCCGAAGATTTCGACGACCCTTCCGCGGGGGTATCCCCCGACGCCCAGCGCCCGGTCGAGGGCGATGGATCCGGTGGAGATCGCGGGGACATTCTCCACGCGGTTTTCTCCTAATTTCATCACGCTTCCTTTTCCGAAGTTCTTCTCGATCTTTTCGATGGTCAGCTGTAGTGCTTTTAATTTGTCTTGACTATTGTCGCTCATGGTGGGTGGTATTTGGGTGTTGTTTCACGCGAATGTATGAATTCAGCAGGAGAATCCGGCTCCCGCGAACATTTTATAGTCTTCCGTCACGTCCGTTCCGGCGGTTGTCAGCAGTCCCCCGACGAGCGAGGCGTTGATACCCGCGTGCAGCGCCCGTTGTTGGAGGCTCGCGGACATGAGTCGTCGTCCCCCGGCGAAGCGGATGAAGGCGTCGGGGAGGATGAAGCGGAAGAGGGCGATGGTGGTGAGTATTTCCTCATCGTCGAGGGGCGGGCGGTCTTCGAGGGCGGTACCCTTGACGGGGTTGAGCAGGTTGATGGGCACCGACTTCACGTCTAATTCCCGCAGTTCCAGGGCGAGTTCCAGGCGTTGTTCCATCGTTTCGCCCATGCCGATGATGCCGCCGGAGCATATCTCCAGCCCCACCTCCTTGGCCAGGCGCAGGGTCTGTTTCTTCTCCTCGGAGGTGTGCGTGGAGCAGAGCGAGGGGAAGAAGGAGGAGGCGCTTTCCAGGTTACACTCGTAGCGCGCCACGCCCGCTTCCTTGAGCATCAGCAGCTCCTCGCGGCCGAGCAGCCCCATGGAGGCGCAGAGTTTGAGGCCTGTTTTCTCCTTGATGTCGCGATACATGTCGCAGAAGACCGTCATCTCGCCCTTGTTGACGCGTCGCCCGCTGGTGACGAGGGAAAAGCGTTTGACGCGCCGGTTGTCGTTCTCGCGGGCCGCGGCGAGGACTTCCTCCCTCGACTTGACGGGGTAGGTGGCGATGCCGGTGGAGTGGAAGGCGGATTGCGCGCACCACTTGCAGTCTTCGCTGCACTTGCCCGACCGGGCGTTGACGATCGAGCAAGTGTCCAGTTCGTTCCCGAGAAACTCCGCCCGGATCTCGTCCGCGGCCGCGTAGAGCCGTTCCTTGTCGTCCGCGCGGGAGAGTTCGACGGCCTCCTCGCGGGAGACCTCGCCCTCGCACCTGAGCACGCGTTGTTTGAGTTTTTCTATGATCATGGAATTACATGTTTAACGCGGGAGCTCCCGCCATTTTTCGCGCGAAGTGCCTGGAATCTCCCCATTCCCCGTAGACGATCTCGTCGCCGGCCATGCGCACGCGGGCGTCTAAGCAGGAGCGGCAGCGATCAGCCTCCTCCTTCACGCAGGGCTTGTCGCGGTACAGGAGATACTCGCCGCGATACTTCACCGGCGTGATGTTGGGCATGACGATGTTCGCCCCGGCCCGCAGCGCTTTTTCTCTCCCCTCCTTGTCGAGGGCTTGCATGGCGGTCGCGGCGACGATGTTGATATCCTTCATCATCAATCTCAGCACCGCGATCATGTTCAGGGTCAGCTCGAGTCGTTCGGCGGCCGGACGGAGGCTTTCGCGGTGGCGGTACAGGGGCGTCCGGTCGTGCTCCACGTAAGGCCCCATGCCCACCATGTCGGCGTCGATTTCCTGGAAGAACAGGATGTCGGCGGCAAGGTCGTCGATGGTCTGGAACGGCAGCCCGATCATGCATCCCGTGCCCACCTGGTAGCCGAGTTCGCGGAGATAGCCGAGGGTCCTGACGCGGGCGCCGAAGTCGTGGAGCGCGTCGCCGGGGTGAATCTTCGCGTAGAGCGCCGGGCTGGAGGTCTCGACGCGCAGCAGGTATCGCCGCGCTCCCGCCCGTTTCCACTCGTCGAGGGTCCGCCGCGACTGTTCCCCGAGCGAGAGCGTGATGCCGAGGCTTCCCCCGGTGGCCGCGTTGATCTTGTCCAGGAGTCTCGCGATCTCTTTCGCGCGCGTTGCCGTGGCGATCTCCCCTCCTTGAATCACGATGGAGGCGTACCGCGCCTCGTGCGCGTACCTTGCCGCGGCCACCACCTCCTCGTCGCTCATCGTGTAGCGTCGCACGGCGAGGTTGTCGCGCCGGATGCCGCAGTAGAGGCAGTTTTTCGCGCACCGGTTGGAGTACTCGACCAGCCCCCGGAGATAGACTTTATTCCCGACGTGTTCCTTTTTGGCTTTCGCGGCCGCGGCGCGTAGCGCCGCCTGCTGCTGACCTTTGGCCTGGAGCATGTCGACAATCCACTCTTTCTCGGTAGTGTTTCGCGTGACGGTATGATATCTGGAGTTTTCCACTCGTGCATTTAAATCTCACCCGCGAAGGTAATGATTTTCCCGGATACTCTGAGCAGTGAATAGCGAATAGTGAGCAGAGTGTAGTGAATAGCGAGAAAGTCCACTAAACTCTACTCACTACTCACTAGTAGCCAAGCCAGGGCTGCGTAGCTGCCTCATCTTTGTCTGCGGCTGCCTAAGGCTGCCGCGTAAAACAGCACCCATAGGGTGCTGCATAAAGAAGATTCCTTTGAAGGGCTGCGTAGCTGCCCAATCTTTGTAGGCAGTAGCCTAAGGCTACTGTATGACGGGATACCTTGCGTTAGGATTGGCTGCGTAGCCGCCTAATCTTCATAGCCGGCACCCATCGGGTGCCGGTTAGGAGGTACAATAATAAAAAGGCCGCGGAGCGGCCCAACCTTTATTCGCAGCCGCCTCATAAAAAAGAATCCGCTGTTAAAGGCCACTCCCGGACTTCCCCCTTGCCAAGCCGGGGCCGCGTAGCTGCCCAATCTTTGTAGGCAGTAGTCTAAGGCTACTGTATAACGGAATACCTTACGTTAGGATTGGCTGCGTAGCTGCCTCACCTTTACATGCGGCTGCCTCAGGCTGCCGCGTAAAAAAAAGATTCCTTTGAAGGGCTGCGTAGCTGCCCAACCTTTGTAGGCAGTAGCCTAAGGCTACTGTATAAAACGATGTCCATATATTCTTGGCTGCGTAGCTGCCTACCCTTATTCGCGGCTGCCTCAGGCTGCCGCGTAGAAAAGAATCCGATTTAAAAAGGGGGGAGGGGATAAAAAGAGAGAGGGGCTACCTCGCGGCAGCCCCCCGACAGAAAACACTTGGCACTTGATGTGCGCAACACGAATATTCTTCATTTGGGTAGGACGGCAGGAGCAGTGCCGTTTTTCTGTCTAAACTCTACACTCTACACTCTACCACCTACTATCTACTATCTACTGTTCCTCTACCGGATTCTCGGCGTCGGGGGCGTCGTGGTGGGCCTTGCGGCGGCCCTGTTCCTGGGCGAGGATGTGCTTGTAGCGCGCGGTGGTCGCGTTTAGTTCCTCGGCGAAGG
>JAIROI010000142.1 GCA_031257615.1 Odoribacteraceae bacterium | reverse complement strand
CGTGTAATTTATATCGTCTTGTTAAAATCGTGGGGTGATCGGACGACGTCCGAAACCGCGCTGCAAATCGCGGCGCGGTTTCGGAAGTCTTCCGAAGTGGCGCTGCAAATCGCGGCGCGGTTTCGGAAGCCTTCCGAAGTGGCGCTGCAAATCGCGGCGCGATTTCGGAAGTCATCCGAAGTGGCGCTGCAAATTGCAGCGCGGTTTCGGAGGTCATCCGATTACCCCCTGAAAAAACAGTCGAATTCGCTACAAGCATCTAACTGTCAGTGTAAAATTTCTTGTATCTTTCCCTGACAGCAGAAATTCCTGCTGAAAATTGCAGGTCGGCGTCGGGAAAAATCAGACCACGCGTTGCATCCTGAAGTGTTGCGCGGTGTCGCGATCTATATAACTATGTTAAATTCGAGGGTCGATCGTTCACTATACAAAGTGGCGCTGCAAATCGCGGCGCGACTTCGTTCACTATACAAAGTGGCGCTGCAAATCGCGGCGCGGTTTCGTTCACTATACAAAGTGGCGCTGCAAATCGCGGCGCGGTTTCGTTCATCATACAATGACCCCCTAAAAATCGCGGCGCGGGGGCGCGCGAAGGCCGGACTGCCCACGCGAATGACAGCGCGTCGCGGTTTGGGGTATTGATAGGGAAAGAAATTCGCGGTGAGAGAGATAAGGGGCAATGAAGGGGCGTGTCGTTTTTATCGCGCGGAGTATTTTAGCAGTTATATGTACGATCCTGCTATTTTTACGAATAATAGTCGCAGATAATACCGCGAATACAATTGCAACTTTGTGAAGACATTGAAGCGAGGCATGGAATACACTACCGTTGCTGTTCGCGTCTAACACCAAAAAATCAAACTTTTATGAAAAGATCAACTGAAACTTCTACGAGAACGGGATCGATTCGGGGACGCCGGTCGGGCGCGATGCTCTTCGCGGCCTGTATTGTCGTCCCGTGGATTGCTTCCGGGGCGGTCGGGCGCGGCGATTCGCGGCGCGTCCTCGACGCGATGGAGAGCGCGCGACCGGAACGGGCGTTCGCGATGAACAGCCCCGCGGAGAGCGCGTTGGAACAACAGCCGCAGTTGCGCGGGCGAGTCGCGGACGCGAAGACAGGCGAGGCGGTGATCGGGGCCTACGTCATCGTGAAGGAAACGGGCGTCGGCGCGGCCACGGACAAGGACGGGAATTACGCTTTCGCGTACCCGGGGGGACGGGTCACGGTCGTGGCGTCCTACATGGGTTACAAGACGCAAGAGGTGGTGGTGACGGGGCCCGGCGCGCTTGATTTTAAGCTGGAGGAGGAGACGATAGAGCTGGAGGAGACGATGGTCGTGGCATACGGCTCGCAACGAAAGGTGAGCGTGATCGGGGCGATCACTTCCATCGACGTCGACCAGCTGAAAGTGCCTGCCGGGCAGATCAGTAACAGCCTCGCGGGAAGGCTCGCGGGGATCATTGCCGTGCAGCGCAGCGGGGAACCGGGCCAAAGTTCCAACTTCTGGGTGCGGGGCATCAGCACGTTCGGGGAGAACAAGAACCCGCTTATCCTGGTGGATGGCGTGGAGCGCGGTTTGGATCTCCTGGACCCCGAGGACATCGAATCGTTCTCCATTTTGAAAGACGCCACGGCGACGGCCGTCTACGGGGTGAGGGGCGCTAACGGCGTGATCATCATTAACACCCGACGAGGGAAGGAGGGAAAACCGGACGTTAACGCGAAGGTGCAACAGGGTTTCCTCGCGCCGACCAGGCTCCCGCGAATGGCCGGCTCGGCGACCTGGGCAGAAGTCTATAACACCGCGCGGGAGGCTCACGGGTACCCCGCGATCTACGCGCCCGAAGAGGTCGAGAAGTATCGCGATCAATCCGATCCCTACCTCTACCCGTCCGTCGACTGGTTGGACGAGTTGATGAAGGATTACGCGACGAGCCAGCGCGTTAACCTCAACGTGACCGGCGGCGGCCCCATCGCGCGCTATTACGTGTCGGGCGCGTTTTATAACGAGAATGGCCTATACATCAAGGATTCGAGCCACGAATGGGATTCGGAGATTAATTACAAGCGCTATAACTTCATTTCAAATGTCGACGTCAACCTGCACGCCTCCACGGTGCTCAAGTTAACTATCAACGGGGTGCTGGAGACGAAACACCAGCCCTATGAAAGTACCAGCACGATCTTTAGCCAGGCCGTGAGCGTGTCGCCAAACATGGTGCCGCTTTATTACCCGGACCTCGACGAGTTTGGAAAAATTCGTTACTCCGAGGCTACCGGCGGAAATATCCCCAATCCTTACAACACGCTGACGCAACGAGGCTATAATGACAACTGGTGGACCAAGGTCAACGCGATCATGGCGCTGGAACAGGATTTTTCCGCGTTGCTCACCCCGGGGCTGAAGGCGACCGTGAAATTCTCTTTCGACTCGAATGCCTGGAACCAGATCCTCCGGGAAGGGTCGCCGCACACGTGGTACGCGAAGACCCGCGACGCGGCCGGGCAACTTGTATACGAGGAGAACGCGCTCGGCTCGAATACCCTTGGCTATGTAGCTTACGCGAATGGCGAGCGCGCTCTCTACCTGGAAGCCAGCGCCTCGTATAACCGCGTTTTCGGGGAGAAGCACCACGTCGGCGCCCTGCTGCTGTACAACCAGCGGGAGTACCAGGTGGCCGCCGGTAGCTCCATCGGCGCGCTGCCGTACCGCAACCAGGGGCTGGCCGGCCGCGCGACCTACTCGTACGAGGACCGTTATTTTATCGAGGGGAACTTCGGGTACAACGGATCTGAGAACTTCGCTCGCGGCCACCGTTTTGGCTTCTTCCCGGCGGGGGCTGTCGGCTGGGTGGTCTCCAATGAAGCGTTCCTGCGGGACAAAATTCCCGCGCTGAACGCGCTGAAGGTGAAACTTTCGCTCGGACAATCGGGCAACGACCAGATCGGCGGCGGCCGACGCTTCGTCTACCTTCCGACGATCAACGGGGCCAACGGGAGTAACTGGGGCGTGGCGAACACGGTGATCGGGGGCGTCACGGTGGGGGAGTACGCGAATGACAACGTGTCCTGGGAGACCTCCACGAAGTTCAACGTCGGCGTCGAGGCCGGCCTCTTCGACGGGCTGCGCCTGCAAGTGGATTATTTTCACGAGAACAGGGAGGGTATCTTCGTGCAACGCAAATCCGTTCCGGATTACGCCGGCGTGACGACAATGCCCTGGTCAAACGTTGGCAAGATGCGCAACCGGGGGGTCGACGCGACACTGGAATTTGACAAACGCGTCGGCGAGTGGTTCATTTCGGCGCGCGGCACTTTCACCTTCGCGCGCAACAAGCAAATCAGCGACGATCAGCCGGACTATATCGACAAGTATCGAAACCGGAACGGCCAACGCTACGGGCAACAGTTCGGGCTGGTGGCGCTCGGACTTTTTCGCACGGCGGAGGAGATCAACAGCAGTCCGGTGCAATACGGCGTATCTTACCTGCAGCCGGGCGACATTAAGTACAAGGACATTAACGGCGACGGTTATGTCGACTCCAGCGACGAGGTTCCGCTCGGTTTTTCCAGCGTGCCGGAGATCGTTTACGGGGCGGGCGTTAGCGCGAGCTACAAGGGATGCGACCTGTCGCTCTTTTTCCAGGGATTGGCCAACGCGACCTTCTTCCTCGGTGGCGCGTATTTTCCCTTCAACTACCCGAATATCGGACAAACCTCCTTTCTGGCCGGGCTGGAGGGCAAGTACTTCGACCCGAAGAAGGAGAATTTTGACGCCGAGCTTCCGTTGCCGTACAGCGATGGCTGGCACGGGAGCAATTACGCGGCCTCCTCGTGGTGGCAACGGAGCGGCGCTTTTCTTCGCCTGAAGAACGCCGAGGTGGGCTACACCCTCCCGAAACCGCTCTCGAATAGACTCCTGCTGAAGTCGGTACGTTTTTTTGTTGCCGGGGAAAACTTGCTCACCTTCGCCCCGGACGTGAAACTTTGGGATCCCGAAACGGGGTCGCAGGACGGCCGCGGGTACCCGCTGATGAAAACAGTGAACGTCGGATTGAACATTAACTTCTGAACACCCATGACCATGAAATACATTATACTGACGATAACGCTCGGGCTGCTCGCGTCCTGCGACAGCTACCTCGATAAACAGCCTGACGACATGCAGACCCTGGACGGCGTCTTCGAGAAACGCTCCTCGACGGAACAGTACCTCGCCAACGTGCTCAATTACCTTCCACACCAGTGGGATAACGTCTGCAGCTCCACCGCCGCGCATTACGGCTGGCCCTTCACTCCCGCCAGCGACGAGGCGGAATGGGGCGCCGTCCGCGTGTACGCCGTCATGCAGAACGGCACGCATTCCGCTGCCGCCCCGGCGCTTAACTTCTGGGGCCCCTTGTATCGCGGCATTCGCGAGAGTAACATCTTTTTGCAAAACATCGGCAGATGCACCGAATTGCTGCCCGACGAAGTCGTGCGGTGGAGCGCCGAGGCGAGATACGCCAACGTCATGTGCCACTACTGGCTCGCCATGCTGTATGGCCCCATCATCCTCGTCAAGGACGAACTTATCGACCTCAACGAGACCATCTACCGGGAACGCGACGCGTGGGAAGATTGCGTCGCGTGGATCGAACAGGAACTCCGCGCGGTGGCCGAAGACTTGCCGCCCAAGCAAGAGGATATCCACGCGGGAAAACCGACGCGGGCGGCAGCGCTCGCCTACCGCTCCCGGCTGCTCCTTTACTCCGCGAGCAAGCTCATGAATGGGAACTCTTTTTTCGCTTCCATTACTAAAGAGGACGGTACGCCGCTTTTTCCCGCCAGCGCCGATCGCGAGAAGTGGCGAATTGCCGCGAATGCCGCCGACGAGATCATTAACATGTGCGAGTCCGGCGCGCTGCCTTACGGTCTCCTGACAAGCGCCTCAAACGACGACAACCTCAAGGGAATTACCTATAAACGGGTCTTTATCGAGAACTGGAATAAAGAGCTGCTCGACGCGCGAGACCCCGGCGATTACGTCTGGTACATGGACCTCGCGCCGGCGCCCAACGGCGAACGTTTCAAGGGACATGCCACTAACTGTGTCACCCAGCAACAGGTTGACGCCTACGCCATGAGCAACGGGAAGTACCCCATCGCGGGGTACGCCGCGTCCGGCCGGCCCATCATCGACGAAAGCTCCGGGTACAGCGAAGAAGGCTTCTCCACCTTTACCGTCCCCACGTTCAACTCGACGTATAACGGCTATACAGGCGAGGCCTTTAACATGTACAAGGATCGCGAACCGCGCTTCTACGCCAGCGTCGCCTATAACGAGGGCATGTGGCCCAATACTTCTACCGACGCGCCGATCTTCCTCAATAAATTCGGCGCGGAAGGACCAACCAACTCGGACTACGGACGCACCGGGTATCTCCTGACCAAGTTCTGTCACCCCTCCTCAACCACGGCTCCTTCCTATAACCTGCAGTGGCGCAGGTGCTGGCCCAATTTCCGGTACGCCGAGGTGCTGCTGAATTATGTCGAGGCAAAAATCGAGCTGAATGAAACCGCCGACGCGCTCCCCCGGTGGAATGCCGTTCGCAACCGGGCCGGACTGCCGGATATCCAGGACGTTTACCCGACCGTCGCGACCGACCAGACATTGGCCACTTTTCTTATCCGGAGGGAACGGCAGGTCGAATTCGCGTTCGAAAATATTCGCTGGTTCGACGCTAACCGCTGGAAAATATCCACCGAAACTAACCACGGGAAAGCGTACGGCATGAACGTGAACATCAGCGCCCCAGGGGCCAACCGCGAGGAGTTCTATACCCGCGTTCCCTTCGAGACGCGCGTCTTCAAAGAAGCCCAGTACCTCCAACCCATTCCACAGTCTACCATTGTCAAAAACCCCAAGCTGGTGCAAAATCCCGGCTGGTAAATATCCACGCGCATGAAAACAAGATACCTATTACTGCTGCTCCTCGCCGCTGCCTGCAACGACGGCATCGATACCGCGGCGCTCGAGAATACCCCGTCGAAGATCTACCTGACGACCAGCGGATACGTCGCGCACTCCATCCTCGACTTCGGGGAAGCTACCCGGGAGATCAAGCTGTACGTCAATAAAAGCGGCTACGTCGACCGCGCCGCTACCGTCGCGTTCAGCCATGACCCCTCCGTCGTCACCGACTACGCGGCCGTCAACCCGGGAGAGTTTATCGTTCTGCCGCCCGGCATCGCTACCTTTGACTCCCCGCGAGTCCTTATGGCAGGCAAGGATACGCGCGCGTCCGTCGCGCTCGCGTTCGACCTCAACGCGCTGCGACCCCTGCTCGCCGCCGACCCGGATACCCCAAGCGTCTTTCCGGTGCGCCTCTCCGTGGAGAATAGCGAGGGCGTCGTCGTCAATGACCAGAAAGATTACCTCCTGATGAATATCGAGCTTGTCGCCCCCCGCGCGCTGCTCGCGAATAAAGGCGCGCTCATCGAAATGACCGCCGACCGCTTCCGCAACCCCTCTCTCACCGAGATTTCGGCGCCGATCGCGATCACCCTCCCCTTCGATAACGCCGACTACGCGTTCGACTTCACCCTCGTCGCCGATCCCCTCGACCTCGACGAGTATAACCGACGCAACGGCACCACCTTCGAACTCCTGCCGGGAGGGTACGCGCTCCCGCGCCTCGCCATCGCGCCCGGCGAAAACCAGTGCTCCGGCAACCTCAAGATCGCGCTCGCGGACCTCCCGACGCTCGTCGGGGGGAAGACGTATCTCCTCCCCGTCAGGGTCTCCGGCAGCGGGAATGACGAGATTCCCGTCGAGGAGAACGCCGTCTGCTACATCAAACTCAAACTCGCCGCCAAGTGGAGCGGGGCATGGAGGAATACCATCCACGCCGGGGAATCCGGACTTTCAACCTCGCCGGGACAGGCGTATGAAACGTATCTCTACTCCCGCGCCGACGCCCTCGCCGCGTTTACCGACTACACGATCGTGGCGGCCCTCGCCCTGATCACCGACGAGGAGGCCGTCGTCTGCCCGGGATGGGCCGGAACCATGTTCGAGCAGTGTTCCCCGATCATCAAGATCACGGACGCCGACGCCGGCGATGGCAAAAAGGTTGTCGAGATCCTCGCCGGATGGGCAAGAGAAGGCGCCGGATGGGAACCGTTCACGACCGCTAATAACCTCAGCACCTACAATCCCGCTACCAACGAGATCTATCTCGACTACACCGGACAGTTTAGCTGGGGCAGCTACCGCGTACAACGCACCTTCAGCAACCAGACGCCTTTCGAGTGACCCCGCTCCCGCGCGGGATTTTCCAGCGCGCGGGCCTGTCATCGTCGACAGGCCCGCGTTTTTTAAACCCCTGGTTAAGCGCCGTTTCATTTACGGCACGCGTTTTTTTTCCACCCCGGTTGAAAGAAGAAAGATTTCCGTACATTTGAAGCAATCTTTTTATGAATAAACGGGAACTATGATTAAAGATGAAACGATTCAACTGCGCTCCCTGGAGCCTGAGGACCTGGAGTACCTCTACAAGTGGGAAAACAACATGGACCTGTGGGAAGTGAGCGACACGCTCGCGCCCTTCTCGCGGTTCACGCTGAAAAAGTATATCGAGAACTCGCACCTCGATATCTATACCACGAAACAATTGCGCCTGATCATCGAACTGATCGAGACGAAACGACCTGTCGGCCTGGTCGATCTCTACGATTTCGACCCCTACCACCAGCGGGCCGGCCTGGGAATCATGATCCACTCCTCGGAGGATCGCAAGATGGGATACGCCTCCTCGGCAATCCTCCTGATGCTTTCCTACGGGTTCGAGACACTCGGGTTGAACCAGGTGTATTGCAGCGTGCCCAGTTGCAACATCGCCAGCCTAAACTTGTTCGAGAAACTCGGTTTTATCCGCACCGGATACCGCAAGGAGTGGCTGCGCCGTGGCAGGGAATGGGAAGACGTCGTTTACTTCCAGATACTGAGCAGGGATTCGCGTTAGCGGGCCTCCTCCTCCGCGCGACGTCGGTTGGGCACGCGGGCGATGAATCTTTTTTGATCTTCGCCCCGTTCCTTTCCCGGATCCGTCCGATATTTCCCTTATCTTTGCCCCGCGATCGGAGAGATGGCAGAGTGGTCGATTGCGGCGGTCTTGAAAACCGTTGAACTGAAAGGTTCCGTGGGTTCGAATCCCTCTCTCTCCGCTGTAAGAATGATAATGATGTAGGAAACTATTGATTCGAGAAGTTAACTAAGCTGAAACAGGGACGCTATTGAGTGTCCCTGTTTTTTTGTTCCAT
>JAIROI010000059.1 GCA_031257615.1 Odoribacteraceae bacterium | reverse complement strand
ACCGTCGGGGCGATGTCCGTCATGTAGACCTCCTCGTTGGAGTGTCCATGTCGGATGCCCCATCCCATCCACAGCAGGGGGATATGGGAGTCATACGGGTTCCATGTCCCGTGCGTGGCGCCTCGCAGGTCGCTATCGCTATACCAGGCCGGCTGCATGATGATCTGTATCTCGCCGCTCAGCGCGTGGTTATACCCGTTAATGATTCGTTCCCGGATTGCTGCCGGCAGCGGGGCGATGCCCGCTTTCTCCATCTCCACCGCGGCGGCGACGCCTTCCACCTGCTTGAGGTAGTCGATCGCGGCGGCGCGCAGGGCGTCCCGGTTGATCGTCTCGTCGATCACCTTATTGTTGAAGCTCACCTGGTAGTTGGAGAGGCTCAGTACGAGTTTTTCCTTGCCGAACTGTTCTTTCAGGCGTTCGTTCAATCCCGCCTTCACCTTACTTTCTTTCCAGTTGCCGGCTTGTATGCCGTGGTCGAGGAGAAACTGTCCGTTATGCGCTCCCGCGTGGTCGGCGGTCAGGAAGACGAGGTAATTTCCCTTGCCCACCTTCTTGTCGAGGTACGCGAAGAACTCCCCCAGGTCCCTGTCCAGTCGCAGGTACGCGTCTTCCGTCTTCACGGAGTTCGGCCCAAACTGGTGGCCGATGTAGTCGGGCGACGAGAGGCTCACGGCGAGGAAGTCCGTGATATTGTCTTCTCCCAGCCCCTCGTGTTCGATGGCGAGCCGGGCCACGTCCAGCGTCATGGTTGTCCCGTAGGGGGTGGTACGCGCGAGTCCCGGCCCCAGTGTTTTCACGAGTTCCGACGTCTTCAGGGGAAAGGTGACGGGGACGTCTTTCGCGAACGCGCCCTCGTAGGGATTATCGTCGGGGGTGCTCTGGAGGTAGGTCTCGATGGGGTAGAGCGTGTTCCAGTCTCGCGCCAGGTAGGTCTCGGCGGGGCGCGTGCTGTTATAGTCCGACAACCACGCGGGCAGTTCCCGGCGATACCACGAGCTGGTGATCCACGCGCCGCTTCCCCCGTCAAACCAGTAGGCGGCGTCCGCCGCGTGTCCTGCCGGCAGGATGCTCCCCCGGTCTTTCAGCGCCACGCCGATCACCTTGGAGCGGAAGTTCGTGGCAAGCTCGAGTTCATCCGTTATCGTGGAGGCCTTCAGGTTGAACGGCGACATTTGCCCCGCCGGGGCGTCCTCCGCGGGCGTCCCGACGCTCTTCACCCGCGGGTCTTCCGTGCAGTAGAGGGATTGTCCGGTGGCTTGCACGATAAACTCGTTCCCGGCGATGCAGTGGATGGCCGGCACGGAACCGGTATAGATGGTGGCATGTCCGATCGCGGTGTAGGTCGGGATGTAATTGAGCAGGGTGTTCTCGCAGGAGAATCCCTCGTCGAGCATCCGCTTGAATCCCTTGTCGGAGTAGCGTTCCTGGTAGCGATACAGGTAGTCCCACCGCATCTGGTCGACCACGATTCCCACCACGAGTTTCGGCCGTCCCCCCTTGTCTTTCGGGGCGGGGATCGCACTGCTCGACGCGATCAGGCAGGCGATCATTGTCAGGTAAATTTTCATTTTCATATCCATCGTTTTCGTGTTAAGATGGCACGAAGGTAATGCATTGTTCCGAATTTTCCCCTCCCGGTCGCGCGCCGGCGCGTTTTTTATCCATTCCCCCGCGTCCCCGGCGACTGCCTTAAGCGCCGCGCTCTGCCTTGCGGTGGCCTTTCTCCTGCGCGAGGATGAGCTTGTAGCGTCCGTTGGTCGCGTTTAACTCGCTGCTGAAGGCGAGAATCGGGGCGGCGGCGGTCGCGTCGACGAGCGCGATCGCCTCGAGGTAATTCAGGATCCGCCGGTACGCCTTGTCGACGGGGACGCGCGCCTCTTTCATTCTCGTCGACGGGCGACGCGAGACCTCCGCGTCGCGGGCGCGTACCAGCGCGATGAACTCGGCGTTGGTCTCGGAGAGCTTCGTCACCCAGGGCGCGAGCCCCAGGGCGATGATCCGCGGGGCGTTGGCCGCCGAGGACAACTCGCTGACCAGGTCGGTCGCGAGCGCGGCCCGGTCCTCGTAGGTTCGGGTGTTGATGTTCCCGTAGTGGTCGAACGCGATCTTCAGGGAACGGGCCGCGGCGCGCGTCTCGTCGTCGAAGTGATAGAGGTTAAAGTCGACCCCGGAGGCAAGTCCGCGGAAGAGCTCGTTGCACTGGCGATCTTTTTTCTTGATCCGGGACGTCAGCTCGCTCTTCCGGATCACCTCGAAAGCATTCTTTTCCCTGGCAAACTTGCCCGCGTAATCATTATAGAGCGTCTCGACGCCCAGCGCGTCGGCTCCATGCTTTGACAGGAGGGCGCTAAAGTCCTCGTGATATTCCACGTGTGTTGCATTACGCAGCGCGTCGACTTGTAAACGAACAATCAATGACTTCATGTTGGTGTTTTTTTATAGTTAATACTTGAATCATATATCGAATGGATAATTTTTAGAAGTCTCGGAAATACCTTCGCATATAACATGAAACCGTATTCGAAGCCTCGGACGCGCTTTCATGTATAACATGAAACCGTATTCGAGGCCTCGAACGCGCTTTCATGTATAACATGAAACCGTATTCGAGGCCTCGAACGCGCTTTCGTGTACAACATGAAACCGTATTCGAGGCCTCGAACGCGCTTTCATGTACAACATGAAACCGCGTCCGAGGCCTCGAACGCGCTTTCATGTACAACATGAAACTGTTTTCGCGATATGTGAATATACTTCTCATATAACATGAAATTGTTGTCTTGCTATTGACATCGCGAATGTAGTACCCTTGAATATAAAATCAAAGGATCGGATACACTTTTTTTACGACTTCCATCGCGGTCGGTAGTCCGCTGGAACAAACGCGAGGGAGACCGGCAGGGGAAAAATAAAAGAGTCGCGCCCCCGGCGCGACACACATTCCCGAATATCTCCTGCCAAGCCGGGGCTGCGTAGCTGCCTCATCCCTCCCCGCGGCTGCCTCAGTCTGCCGCGTAGAAAGAATCCGAGATATATCCCATGCCAACTACTCACTACACGCTACACTCTGAAAAGAAAGAGGGAGGTGTGTGGTCACCCCCCTCTCGTGGTCTAACGAGTTCCCGCTTGAGACAAGTTTCGCGAGTCTGTTAGTCGAAGATTATCTCGATACTAATTGTTGATCGTGATCTGTAATGTAGCCGTCGCGCTCCCGCCGAACTTGTCGGTGATCGTGACTTTGATCTTTTGTTTCGCGCCGGAGAACGAGGTCAGGTTCCGGTCGATGCCCCTGAACGTCCATGCTCCGGTGTCAGTATCCTTGTGGACAGTGACCAAGTTCTCGACGTCAGCAGGAATAGAGGCTCCACTCGGCTCAATGCCGTCAACCGCAAATTCAATCCTATCCACGCGGTCGTCGGCGTTCAGCTGCTCGTAAACAGTTGCCGGGTCCGGAGCGACGATTGCAGTAATCGACTGTGTGACGGGATTACCGCTTACCGCTCCAGGCTCGGAGGTAAAGTTGACCTGGGAGAGGAGAACATCAAGATCTTCCGCGGCCGCCTTCAACGCGCTGAAGTTATAGGGACCCGCGGGGGCAAGGGTAACCGCACCGACGTTGTTTGCCCTGTACGCGATGTTGATCTCGACTTAACAGATCGCTGAATTTGCTGGAAAAAGAGTTTATTTTTCCTGCTAACCCAGAAGACTTCCCGCTTAAATCTTGAAACGCTTTTGCCATGGATGTAACGCTCATTTCATTTGCGCCGTGTCGCGGGCCGCGCTTT
>JAIROI010000099.1 GCA_031257615.1 Odoribacteraceae bacterium | reverse complement strand
CGCGCAAAACGGTGCCGCGAGTTCGCGGCAAGCTTTCGCGGGTATGCGAAACGGTGTCGCGAGTTCGCGGCAAGCCTTTGCGGGTGTGCGAAACGGTGTCGCGAGTTCGCGGCAAGCCTTCGCGGACGCGCGAAAGGGAACGGACGAGCGTCCGCGAGCCTTCGCGGACGCGCGAAAAGGAACGGACGAGCGTCCGCAAGCCTTCGCGGACGCGCGACAAGGAACGGACGCTCGTCCGCACCCTTTCGCGGGATGCGCGAAACTGTGCCGCGAGTTCGCGGCAAGCCTTCGCGGGATGCGCGAAACGGTGCCGGGCGTTTCTTTTTTTTCTACTTTTGGGCAAAATTCGATGGTATGAAAGAACCGGGTAAGTATGTTTTGGGCGCGGTGGCGCTGGGGGTGGTAGGCTTCCTGTGCTGGTATTTCTCGTTGATCATCGCTTATGTTCTCGTGGCGGTGGTGGTTTCGTTCCTGGGGCGGCCGATCCATGATTTGCTGGAACGGGTGGCGTTCAGGGGGCGTCGTTTGCCGGCGGGGGCGCGGGCAGGGGTGACGTTGGGGTGCTTGTGGGGTCTTTTTGTTCTTTTCTTCGTGACGGTGATCCCGCTGGTTTCTTCCGAGTTCCGGGTGCTGGGGAGCGTGAACGCGTCGGCGGTGATCGGTAGGCTGGAGGGGCCGCTGGAGGAGCTGGGCGGGTGGTTGGCGGGGCTGGGGTTCGCGGATCCGGTGGGGGATATCCGGGCGCTGGCGTTGGAGTCGATGAACGCGTTGCTGGACATGTCGGCGATCGGCGGGGCGTTCGCGTCGCTGGCGGACACGGTGGGGGGGATCGTGATTTTTCTTTTCGCGGTGTCGTTTATCTCGTTCTTTTTCTTGAAGGATAGCGGTCTTTTCCCGCGGATGTTGTTGTCGGTGGTGCCGGCGCGCCACGAGGAGGGAGCGCGGAAGGCGGTGGATTCGATCCGGCGTCTGCTGGTGCGGTATTTTGTCGGGATTTTCCTGGAGGTGGTGATCGTGATGACGCTGAACACGGCGGGGCTTTCTATCGCGGGGATTGCTTTTAGTCACGCGGTGTTGATTGGTCTGGCGTCGGGGATTTTGAACGTGGTTCCTTATATCGGGCCGATAATCGGGGTGGTTTTCGGGTTGTGCGTGGGGGTGGTGACGAGCGTGGAGATGGATCCTTACACGGTGATGTTGCCGGTGGTGGTGTACACGGGGGTGGTGATGATTGTCACGCAGGTGATCGATAACGTGGTGTTGCAGCCGTTGATTTACGGGAGTAGCGTGCACGCTCACCCGCTGGAGATTTTCCTGGTGATTTTGGCCGCGGGTCACGCGGCGGGTATCCCGGGGATGGTGTTGGCGATCCCGGTGTACACGGTGCTCCGGGTGGTGTCGCGGGAGTTTTTCAGCAAGTACAGGCTGGTGAAGTCTCTCACGAGGGGGCTGGAGGGGGAAGGTGAGCGTTAGTCGTCGGGGAGGGCGATGGCGAGCGCTTCGCGTATGGTGGTGACGAAGTGGAAGTGGATGCCTTCGATGTATTCTTTTTTGATTTCCTCGATTTCCTTTTTGTTTTCCTCGCACAGGATGATTTCTTGTATTCCGGCTCGTTTGGCGGCGAGGATTTTTTCGCGGATACCTCCGACGGGGAGTACTTTTCCTCGGAGGGTGATTTCGCCGGTCATGGCCAGCGATTTTTTGGCGCGGCGTCCGAGGAGCGACGAGGCGAGGGAGGTGACCATGGTGATTCCCGCGGAGGGTCCGTCTTTGGGGACGGCGCCGGCGGGGACGTGGACGTGGAAGTTGTGTTGTTCGATGGCGGCGGGGTCGAGGCGTAGTTCGGCGGCGTGTGCTTTCAGGTATTCGAGGGCGAGGGTTGCCGATTCTTTCATGACGTCCCCGAGGCTTCCGGTCATGGTGAGTAGTCCTTTTCCCTTGCTGGTGCTGGATTCGACGTGTAGTATTTCCCCGCCGACGGCAGTCCAGGCGAGTCCGGTGACGACGCCGGGTTGTTCGTTGCCCTGGTATTTTTCGCGGGTGAATGGGGGCGTGCCGAGGAAGTCGCGGGCGGTTTCTTTCGAGAGGGCGATCGCGTAGTCGGGGTCGAGGGCGACTTGTTTGGCGACGCGGCGGGCGATTTTGGCGATGGTTTTGTCGAGCGCCCTGACGCCGGATTCGCGGGTGTAGTTGTCGATGATGTAGGCGAGTGTTTCGTTGTCGATGGTGAGTTGTTCGTTTTTGAGGCCGTGGTTTTCGAGTTGTTTGGGGAGGAGGTGTCGCCGGGTGATTTCTCTTTTTTCTTCGAGGAGGTATCCGCTGACTTCGATCATTTCCATGCGGTCGCGGAGGGGTGGGGCGATGGTGGAGAGGTCGTTCGCGGTGGCGATGAACATGACTTTGGAGAGGTCGTAGTCGAGGTCGAGGTAGTTGTCGTGGAAGGCGGTGTTTTGTTCCGGGTCGAGCACCTCGAGGAGGGCGGATTGTGGGTTTCCGTGGAAGTCGCGGCCTACTTTGTCGATTTCGTCGAGGACGAAGACGGGGTTGGAGACGCCTGCTTTTTTGATGTTTTGGATGATCCTGCCTGGCATGGCGCCGATGTAGGTGCGCCGGTGTCCTCGTATTTCTGCCTCGTCGTGCAGTCCGCCGAGGGATACGCGCACGAATTCCCTGTTTAGCGCCCTGGCGACGGACTTGCCGAGGGAGGTTTTCCCGACGCCGGGGGGGCCGTAGAGGCAGAGGATGGGGGATTTCATGTTGCCTTTTAGTTTCAGGACGGCGAGGTATTCGAGGATGCGTTCTTTTACTTTTTCGAGGCCGTAGTGGTCTTCGTCGAGGACTTTGGCGGCGCGCGTCAGGTCGAGGTTATCCTTGGAGTAGTGTTTCCAGGGGAGGTCGATGAGTTCTTTCAGGTAGTTGAGTTGCACGGCGTAGTCGGGCGCGGTGGGGTTTTGTCGTTTTAGTTTCGCGAGTTCTTTCTGGAACGCGTCGCCGACTTGTTTACTCCATTTTTTCTTTTTGGCGCTTTCCTCGAGCTCGCGCGTGTCTTCGTCGACGGGGTTTCCTCCCAGTTCGTTCTGGATGGTTTTCATTTGTTGCTGGAGGAAGTATTCTCGTTGTTGTTTGTCGATGTCTGCTTTTACTTTTTGCTGGATGTCTTGTTTCAGGGTGAGGATGTTTACTTGCTTGTTGAGCAGTTCGAGCAGTTTGATGGCTCGTTGTTTCAGGTGGTCGATTTCGAGGAGGTCTTGTTTGCTGCGGTAGTCGATGTTGGAGCTGGAGGAGACGAAGTTGATGAGGAAGAATATGCTTTCGATGTTTTTAATTCCGATCATGCCGATGTGTTCGGGGATGTCTTTGGTGAACCGGATGACTTTCATCGTGACTTCCTTGAGGGAGTCGGCGATGGCGTCGTACTCTTCGTCGTTCCCGGGGGCGCGTTCTTCTTGTTTCAGGGTGACTTTTCCGACGTGGTAGGGTTCGTCGAGGAGGAGGTCGTCGAGGAGGAATCGTCTTCTTCCCTGGAGGATGGCGGTGGTCGTGCTGTCGGGCATTTCGATAAGCCTGAGCACGGAGGCGAGTGTTCCTACCGAGTAAAGGTCGTCCTGTTCTGGGTTTTCGACGCGCATGTCTCGCTGTGTGATGACCCCGATCAGCGATTCTTGCTTGTAGGCTTCTTGCACGAGTCGCAGGGATTTTTCCCGGCCGATGTTGATCGGGATGATAACTCCGGGGAAGAGTACGGTGTTTCGAAGCGGCAATATTGGCAGGGTGTCGGGGATGGAGTGTTGCTCCGTTGGTTTGTCCGACTCTCCCTGCAGGGGGAGGAATTCCTGGCTTTCGTCGAGCATTCCCTCGATGACAATGTCTTTCAATAAATCGTCCGTGATCATACTTTCTGGTGTTTGGTGATTACCTCCCTGCCATTTTGACTATTACCCGCGCCTGGCAAGGGACTTTCACGGGCGGGCAATTCCTGTGCCAAAGCCCCGCGCGGGGTTCCCCTCGACGGGGAGTGAAAAAAGAAAGCCGCTCTCTACCGGGCGGCTTTCGCGTATTTTTCGTGGCAATTATTTTTTGCGGTTGTCCATGTGCGTTTTGTAGCGGTTCATGAACTTGTCCACGCGTCCCGCGGTATCGATCAGTTTGACCTTGCCGGTGTAGAAGGGATGGGAGGTGTTGGATATTTCCATTTTGACCAGCGGGTACTCGACGCCGTCAATCTCGATGGTTTCTTTGGTGGCGGCGGACGATTTGGTGATCGTCGCGACTCCGTTGGACATGTCTTTAAATACCACCAACCTGTAATTCTCTGGATGTAGACCTTTCTTCATGGTATATTGATTTTAATTTTTATCGATCATGCCGCGAAGATAGCGCCTTCACGGTTAATAGCAAAAGAACGCGGACTTTTTTCTCCCGCGGGTTGGGGTTATTTCTATCAATCGCGTACATTTACTCCCGTTTTAAAGGAGTTTTTCATGAAACATTGTCTTTGGATATGGGCCGTTCTGCTGGTGGGATGCCAGCGACAGCCGGTGGTACCTCCACCGGAAGAGTGGGTCGCGCCGGCTGACGAGACGCTCGACGGGTGGGTGCGGGTGAAGTTTCGCGACGCGCTCCCGGACGTCACCACGCGCGGGGGCGTCGTGGAGACCGGCCTTCCCGATCTCGACCGGCTGATGCGGGAGTGCGGGGCGACGCGCGTCGAGCGGGTTTTCTCGGACGGGGGAAAGTTTCGCGAGCGCCGTCGGCGGGCGGGCTTACACCTTTGGTATGACCTCTATGTCGGCGAATCGCCCCTTGACACGCGCGCTCGCTCCGAACTTTTGGCGCATCCCGTCGTGGAGTTTGTCGAGGAGATCCCGCGCTATCGCCAGCAGGGGCACGCGGTGCATGTCCCGCGCGGCACGAGGAGCGATCACCACCCGGAGTACCCGTTCGATGACCCCGAACTCGCGCGGCAACACCATTACCAGAATCTCGGTCTCCTCCCCGGTTTCCTGCCCGGCGCCGACATTAATCTATTCCCCGCCTGGAGTCTCGCGCAGGGACATCCCGACGTTATCGTGGCCGTGGTCGACGGGGGGATCGACGCGCTCCACCCCGATCTCGCCGCGAACATGTGGGTGAACGAGGCGGAACGAGACGGCCTGCCGGGAGTCGACGACGATAATAACGGCTACATCGACGACCTGCACGGCTGGCGCTTCGACTATTTCACCGCCACCGACTCGCTGTGGGGATCGGGCGAGATCATCCCCATGGACCACGGCACTCACTGCGCCGGGACTATCGCCGCCGTCAATAACAACGGCGTCGGGGGATGCGGCGTCGCCGGGGGCAACGGTACCGGAAACGGGGTGCGGCTGATGAGTTGCCAGACGTTTGTCCCGGACTCCGCGGGCGATCCCTACGCCGACAGTTTTTCCACCCGTAAGGCCGACGAGGCCTGGTTGTACGCTGCCGAGAACGGGGCCGTCATTGCCTCCTGCAGTTTCAGCAGCGCGTCCCTGTCGTCTTCCTACGAGGCGGCCATCTTGTATTTCATTGCCAACGCCGGAGCGGCCCCCGACGGCTCGCGGGGCGGCCCCATGCAGGGTGGCCTCGTCATCTGCGCCGCGGGCAACGACGGGAGCGAGACGGAGCGATACCCGGCCGCTTACGAGCCGTGTATTGCCGTGGCCTACATCATGCCCAATCTTGTCCTCTCCGCTTCTTCCAACTACGGGAGGTGGATCGACGTCGTGGCGCCGGGGGGATCTTCCCTGGTCGACTTCGGGCAGGAGCGCGAGGGGGCTGTCTTCAGCACGATCCCCACGGGAAGTCCCA
This sequence comes from Odoribacteraceae bacterium, assembly GCA_031257615.1. Taxonomy (GTDB): domain Bacteria; phylum Bacteroidota; class Bacteroidia; order Bacteroidales; family Marinifilaceae; genus JAIRKS01. The sequence goes on along the minus strand of JAIROI010000099.1, from coordinate 2,924 downwards.
ACGGCATTGCCCCGGGATACGGCTACAAGAGTGGCTCGTCCATGGCTGCCCCGCACGCGGCGGGGGTCGCGGCCCTGATCGTGGACAAGTTCGGGCGAGGCGACGCGGCCCTGACTGCCGATATGGTCAAGTCGAGGCTACTGCAGGCGACGCGGTCGATAGACGGGTACAATACCCCCAAGTACCACGGCAAGGTCGGCGCGGGTTTGCTCGACGCCTTCCTCGCCCTGAAGTCCGACGAGGGGATACCGCCCGCGACGCCTTCCGCGCCTCATGCCGCGTGGCGCACCAACTCCGTCGATCTCTACTGGATCGTCACCGACGACCAGCATCATCTTCCCGTTCACGCCTACCAACTCTTTTGGAGTCGGTCGCCCCTCGACGATCTCGACCCCTTGAATCCGGGGGAGGGCGTGAGCAGCATCACGCTGGAACACGGCCTCGCCACCGGTGACACCTTATTCTATACCATCGACGACATCCTGGAGCGCTCGCCCTTCCACGTGGTGCTTTTTGCCGTCGACGAGTACGGCAATCGCTCGCTGCCCGTGGCGATCGAGGGAATGACGCTGAACAATTCCGCCCCGGCGCGACGGGATGACGTCGCCTTCCAGCTGTATTTCGAGCGACGACAGGAGAGGGTCATTCGCCTCGACGACTATTTCTTCGATCCCGACGGCGACTCCCTCGTCTATTCCGCCACCAGCACCGACACCGACCTGCTCGTCCTTTCCCTTCTCGCCGATCGACTCGCCCTCCATCCCCTCTCCAACGGCTCTTGCCGCGTGCTCCTCGAGGCCATCGACGAGTCCGGGGCGCGGGCGCGCGGGGAATTGATGATCATGATCCGCGAGACCGACCGCGAGGTGGAGTTCTACCCGAATCCCGTCACCGATCTCCTTTATATCCGCATGGGGAAGGAGATCGACGAATCCAAGCGCGTCCTCCTCTACAACTCCATCGGAACGAAGGTTCTTGACGACAGTGTCGCCGTCCGGCCTTTCACTCCCGGCGTCGTCGATTTCTCTCCTTTCAGCAGCGGGACCTATATCATTGTCCTGAAACACGACGGCAAGGAGATCAAACAGTCCATCGTCAAGTACTGACAACAAAACGACCACCCCCTGACGCCAGGAAGTGGTCATTTTGTCACGTGACACTGCCGCTACTCGCCGGGCCACATCCTGTTCACCTGCTCCTTCACCCGCTCGTCCATGATGTAGTCGTCGAAATCCACCCGTTTATCCACGACCCCTGTCGGCGTCAGCTCGATCACCCGGTTGCAGACGGTCTGTATAAACTCGTGGTCGTGCGAGTTCATCAGCACGATCCCCTTGAATCCCACCAGCGTGTTGTTAAACGCCTGTATGGACTCCAGGTCCAGGTGATTCGCCGGCGAGTCCAGCAACAGCGCGTTCGCGTTTGCCAGCATCATCCGCGCGATCATACACCGCGTCCGCTCTCCTCCCGACAGCACCTTTACCCGTTTGTACACCTCCTCGCCCGAGAAGAGCATCTTCCCCAGGAATCCCCGCAAGAAAGTCTCGCTGGTATCTGCCGAGTACTGTCCCAGCCATTCCACCAGCGACATGTCTGTCTCGAAAAAGGCCGTGTTGTCCAGCGGCAGGTAAGCGCTCGTCACCGTCACGCCCCACGAGAACTCCCCCTCGTCCGCCTTCTCGTTCCCTGCCAGCACCTCCAGCAACGCCGTCATCGCCCTCGCGTCCCTCGACAGGAACACGATCTTGTCGCCCCGCTCCACCGTGAAATCGACCTCCCGGAACAGCCACCCCTCCTCGGTCCTCTTGCCCAGCCCGCGCACGTCCAGCACCCGGTCGCCCACCTCCCGCGCCGGCGTGAAAATGATCCCAGGGTATTTCCTTGTCGACGGCAGGATCTCCTCCACGTTCAGTTTCTCCAGCATCTTCTTCCGGCTTGTCGTCTGCTTGGACTTGGCCACGTTCGCGCTAAAGCGGGCGATAAACTCCAGCAATTCCTTTCGTTTCTCCTCTGCCTTCTTGTTCTTGGCTTGCGCTTGTCTCAGGGCCAGCTGGCTCGACTCGTACCAGAAACTGTAGTTCCCCGCGAACATCTGCACTCTCCCGAAGTCGATGTCTACCGACCGCGTGCATGTCGCGTCCAGGAAGTGCCGGTCGTGCGACACCACCAGCACCGTGTTCTCGTAATTCGAGAGGTACTCCTCCAGCCACATCACCGTCTCCAGGTCCAGGTCATTGGTCGGCTCGTCCAGCAACAAATTGTCCGGGTTGCCGAAAAGCGCCCGCGCCAGCAACACCTTCACCCGTTCCTTCCCGCTGATCTCTTTCATCAACATGCCGTGCAACTGCTCCGCGATCCCAAGACCGCTCAACAGGCTGGCCGCGTCGCTCTCCGCGTTCCAACCGTCCATCGCCGCGAACTGTTCTTCCAGCTCGGCGGCCCGCATCCCGTCCTCGTCCGAGAAATCTTCCCGCGCGTAGAGCGCCTCTTTCTCGCGCGCCACCTGCCACAACCGCTCGTGACCCCGCAACACCGTTTCCAGCACCGTGCAATCGTTGTACGAAAAATGGTCTTGCTGCAACACCGACAGTCGCTCCCCCGGCCCCAGCGTCACCGCCCCTCCCGTCGCCTCCAGCTCCCCGCTTAAAATCTTCAGGAACGTGGACTTCCCCGCCCCGTTCGCGCCAATCACCCCGTAGCAATTCCCCGGGGTAAATGTCAAGTTCACTTCCTTGAACAGCGTTCGTTTACCGAACCTCATCTCTAAACCTGATACTGTAATCACCTTATTCTTCTTTTATTGTTTTGCAGCCGCGAAGGTAACCGATTTTTTCCTCCCCTGCCCCTCTCCCCGCCACTCGATAAGAATTTCCCCGCGCGCCCCCCGCCACACCTTATATATAGGTGACGCGTCCTCCATCGCG
>JAIROI010000153.1 GCA_031257615.1 Odoribacteraceae bacterium | reverse complement strand
GCGAAAAATATAGACACGAACCAAGAAAAGTCGACATTTACTGTCGACTTTTCCCTGTAGTCACATTTTTTAACACACCTCCCCCTCCCGAACGGGTCATCCGGACAACGTCTACCCGCTGCAAGACGCAGAGACTGCGATACGATCCTCTTTTTCTTAGATCGAACTCAGGTTAATTGAATAAGGGGCGACCCAAAATACTACCGAGCAATCCCAGTTTCTTATATCGAACGCGGGTCTACAAAGATTGGGCAGCTACGCGGCCCCGGCTTGGCAAGACACGCGGACGCCGCGCGGGTTATTAAAAACAGGGGTGTTGGAAGCGGGTCGCGACGTAATACATGATCCGGGAGAGCGGACCGCGGCGGTCCACGCGCTCGCGAAGCTCCTTCATGCCGAGGCGGAGGAGGGTCTTCACCGTGTTGATGGAGACGCCGAGGGTCTCGGCGGCCTCCTGGTAACTCTCGTCGTGGATCACGACCCGCTCGACCACCTGCCGCGTCCTCTCGGGAAGCCGCGAGAGGGCAGCGCGGACGGAGGCAGCCTGTTCGTCGTCCATCGCCTCGGCCTCCTGGGCGGCGATCTGGTGGTGCAGGGGATCAAGCCCGGTCAGGGGAAGCCGTCTCTTCTCGATGAAGTTAAGGCAGGCGTTGCGGATCACGGTAAAGAGGAAAGTAGAGACTGCCGGCGCTTCCACGCGGGAGAGTTGTCCGCCGTTCCAGAGCTTGGCGAATTGCTCCTGCACGATGTCTTCCGCTTCCTCCAGGCAGTGCACGTAGTCGTTGGCAAACACCACCAGTGGCCGGTAGTATCGCTTGAAGAGTTGCTCCATCATGTGTTCGTTCGCGTGCTGCTCTCGGGTTGACATCGTTCGGTTCTTTACCGCGAAACTACGTTTTCCCGCCGGGAATGATTACTTTTGCCCTCAAAATAATCTGCATGTGTGGAATCGCGGGAATATTCGAGAAAAATAAAGACAACCGGGCGCTAATGTCCGTCATGCTCGACGAGATGCGGCACAGGGGGCCGGACGACAAGTCCATTCACGTCCACGGGCATTTTACCCTGGGCCACCGTCGCCTCTCGATCATCGACCTCGACACCGGCAACCAGCCCATCTTCAACGAAGACCGGAGCATTGCCGTCGTCTTCAACGGTGAGATATACAACTTCAAGGAGCTGCGCGAGGAGCTGCGCCAGAAAGGCCACCGCTTCTACACCCGCAGCGACACCGAGATCCTCGTCCACCTCTACGAGGAGCACGGCGACGCGTTCCTGCACCGCCTCAACGGCATCTTCGCCCTCGCCCTCCTCGATCAATACCGCGAGCGACTGCTGCTGGCCCGCGACCGCTTCGGCGTGAAACCCCTCCACTATTACATAGGAGGGGGAATGCTCCTCTTCGCCTCGGAGCAGAAGGCGATCGTCGCGCACCCCCGCTTCCGCCGCGCCCTCAACCGCAAGGCGCTGCACCTGCACCTCAACCTCCGCTACACCCCCGGCGACGAGACCCTCTTCGAGGGCGTCAAGCGACTGCCCCCCGCGCACCTCGCGACCTTCCAGGAGGGCCTCTTCGTCGTCAACCGCTACTGGCAGCTCGTCCCCCGCGTCGATCGCCGCCTCACCGAGGCCGACGCGATGGAAGGCATCAACGCCCGGCTCAAGGAAGCCGTCCGCAGGCAGTTAGTCAGCGACGTGCCGCTCGGTGTGTACCTCTCCGGGGGACTGGATTCATCGGCAATCGTACAGAAGATGAGCGAGCTGGGGGCGGACGTCAACACCTTCACCCTCGGCTTCAACGAACCGACAGACGAGTTCCGCGACGCGCGGCTCGTGGCGAACCGGTTCCACACCCACCACCACGCCACCACCCTGCCCCTGAAACCCCTCGAGGAGCTTCCCCGCGCCATCTGGCACGCCGAGGAACCCAAGATCAACCTCCTCCAGGGGATGCAACTCTCGGCCTTCGCCCGCCCGAGGACAAAGGTGGTGCTGGGAGGACTCGGCGGCGACGAACTGTTCGCCGGCTACGACATCCACCGCTTCATCTACCCCTTCCGCGGGTGGCATCGCCGCGTCCCGCCCGCCCTCCGCCGGCTGCTCGACTGGAAATCGCGCTTCCTCTACCGCCTCCAGACCGCCGCCGGGGGCATGTCCACCGACGAGTACCGCCGCGGCCTCCAGATGCTCTGCGCCATCGGCAACGCGGAACGCTTCTACCTCATCCTCCGCAATGCATGGGACCACGACGCGCCCTTCTACAAAGAAGTATACGCGCCGGCCTTCCTCGCCGAGGGAGAGATCGAGGGGGTGAAAGTCAGCGAGCACTTCGACGCCCTCTTCCGGCAGATGGAGCGCCGGGACGCCCTCGAGCAGGTGTTGTTCGCGGAACTGCACACGAAGATGGTCAACGACTACCTGCTGGTCGAGGACCGCGTCTCGATGGCCCACTCCGTCGAGCAGCGCGTGCCATTCCTCGACGTCGACCTCGTGGAGTTTGCCTTCTCCATCCCCGCGGAGATGAAGATCAAACGGGGGCAAACCAAGTACCTCTTCCGCAAGGCCCTCGCCCCGCACCTCCCGCCGGAGATCATCGCCAAAAGGAAACAAGGCTTCGCCGCCAACCCCTACCTCACCTTTAAAAAAGAACTGAGGGAGACCGCCCGGCGCATCCTCACCCGCGAACGCGTCGAGGAACAGGGAATCTTCAACCACGACTACCTCCGCCGCGTCATCGACCACGAACCCTCCCCGCGCCTGCGGTGGCACTACAACTTCCTCTGGATGGCCGTCGGGCTGGCCATCTGGGAGGACGTCTTCCTGCGGGGAAAAAAAGAAGACCGGGTGGAGGCCTATTACCCGTGAACAAGGTGGAGAATCGCTGCCGGTGGTCGATCATCGTCGCCGTCTACAACCGCCTCGACGAGACGCGAGAGCTGCTCGCCAGCGCCGAGCGGCTGGAAGGCGAGCGGGAACGCTTCGAGTTTGTCTTCGTCGACGACGGCTCGAAGGACGGCTTCCGGGACTTCATCGAGGGCTACCGCTCGCCCTCCGGCCTGCGCGTCCGGGCCGAGTTCCAGCCCAACCAGGGGCCGGGAGCCGCTCGTAATCGCGGCATGAGGGTGGCCAACGGCGACTACTTCATCTTCGTCGACTCCGACTGCACTTTCCCACCGCGCTGGCTCGCCGCGATCGAACGCGCCGTCGAGCAGCAACGCCTCGACGCCTTCGGCGGCCCCGATACCTGCCTCCCCTCGTTCTCGCCGCTCCAGAAAGCCATCAACTATTCCATGACCTCCTTTATCGGCACCGGCGGCACCCGCGGGAGCGCCCGGGGCCTCGGCCGCTACTACCCCCGCAGCTTCAACATGGGCGTCTCCAGGCAAGTGCGCGACGTCGTCGGCGACATGAACGCCCTCCGGCACGGGCAAGACATGGACTATTCCATGCGCGTCCGCGAGGCCGGCTTCCGCGTGGGACTGATCCCCGACGCCTTCGTCTACCACAAGCGACGGGCCACCCTCCCGCGCTTCTTCCGGCAGGTCTTTAACTGGGGAGCCGCGCGGGTCGTCCTCTCGCGGGCGCACCCGGGGACGCTGAAAGTGATGCACCTCCTGCCGGCGCTCCTGATCGTCTCGACAGTCATCATGCTCGCCTGCGCGCCCCTCGCGACGGCTGCCGTCGCCGGTAGCGCTTTCCTGCTCGTCTCCCTCCTGGCCTTCGGGCAAGCGTGGGGGAGGTACAGGGAACGCCGCGCCGCCCTGCTCTCCATCGTCACCCTCGCCGCGCAGGTGCTCGCCTACGGCCTGGGCATGATCTGGGGCGCGTGGCGCGTGGCCCGGGGAAAAGAAGCCCGCGGGTTTACCCGGAATTACTACGGAAACGAACAACAACGCGACGCGTGACGCGCCTGGTACTCTTTACACAAACCTATCCCCGCGCGAGTGGCGAGACGTTTATCGAGAACGAGATCCCGTACCTCGCCGCCGCCTTCGACGAGGTCGTCATCCTCCCCTGGATGGGCCGCGGCGCCCCCTCGCGCCCCGTCCCGGAGAACTGCCGCGTGCTCGAACCCCTGCTCGGCAGCCCCGCGTCGACGGCCCTGAAAGGTATCTTTACCGCGGCGCCCCTCCGCTACTTCATTCGCCACTTCTTCACCGAACGCGCCTACTCGTCCGCCGCCCGGGCCTTCAAGTACATCTCGGTGGCTATCTTCTGCCGGGCCATCCTCGCCAGCCGCGACTTCCAACGCGTCAACGGCGAGTTCCGCGACGCCGCGCTCTATTTTTACTGGGGCATCGGGTCTGCATACCTCCTGCCCTTCGTCAAGGGAGAACGCCCGCGCGTCGCCCGCTTCCACGGCGGAGACCTCTACGCCGAACGCAAGCGCGGGGGGTATATCCCCTTCCGACCGCAAGTCTACCGGAGCCTCGCGAAGGCCGTCTTTATCTCGCGCGACGGGATGGAGTACGCCCTCGCGAGGCACGGCGCGTATATCCGGGACGCCCGCCTGTGCTACCTCGGGACGCCCGACCGGGGGCTGCCGCGCGCGCCGCGGGCAACGGATCGCGTGCAACTGCTGAGCTGCTCCAGCGTGATCCCCGTGAAGCGCGTGCACCTGATCCTCGAGATCCTGCGACGCGTCACCGATATCCCCCTCGCGTGGACGCATATCGGCGACGGCCCCGGATGGAAACAACTCGCGACGGGGGCGCTCGACCTCCCCGACAACGTGACCGTACACCTGCCCGGCGCGATAAGTAACATGGAGGTGATCGAGCATTACCTCTATAATCCCGTCGACCTCTTTATCAATGTCAGCAGCAGCGAGGGACTGCCCGTGTCGATCATGGAGGCAATCTCGTTCGACGTGCCGGTGCTCGCGACCCGCGTGGGGGGCGTCGCGGAAATCGTGACCGACGAGGTGGGACGACTCGCGCCCCCGGACGCTTCCCCCGACGACCTCGCGACGCTCCTCCGGGAGATGATCCGCGATCGCCGCGCCTTCCACCCCCGCCGCCGCTGGGAAGCCGGCTTCTCCGCCGCCGCGAATTACCCCGCCTTTATCCAAGAGACGCTCCTCTCTTAAATGCCCGCGCTCGTCTCGCGGTTGCACCGGCATTTCCCTCGCGCCGCCACTCGTCCCCGCGCGCCACTTTGTCGTCTCAATTCCGTCCTTCAACCAATCCTTGCTACCGGGTTGTCACCTCGATGCTGTCCTTTAAGCAATCCCTGCTACCGGGTTGTCACCTCGATGCTGTCCTTCAACCGATCCCTGCTACCGGATTGTCACCTCGATGCTGTCCTCTACAATCTTCATAGAGGAAAATACAAATGTTTTTTCTCGGTCTGCAATATCCCGGAAAGTAGGTCATATAACTTGAGTAGACTTTCCGGGAGTCCGGAAAAGACATTATACATACGCGGCAAATTTTCCGGACTTCCGGAAAACATGCCCGACATGCCGATCATACTTTCCGGACTTCCGGAAAACATCTCCGACATGCCGATCATACTTTCCGGACTTCCGGAAAACATGCCCGACATATCGATCCTACTTTCCGGAGTTCCGGAAAATATCTCCGACATGTCGATCCTACTTTCCGGAACTCCGGAAATCGTGCACGACATGCTGATCCTACTTTCCGGAACTCCGGAAACCGTGCCAGACATGTTAATCCTACTTTCCGGAACTCCGGAAACAGTGCCCGACATGCTGATCCTATTTTCCGGACTTCCGGAAATCGCACCAGACATACTAATCCTACTTTCCGGAACTCCGGAAATCGTGCCCGACATGCTGATCCTACTTTCCGGAACTCCGGAAACCGTGCCCGACGTGCAGATCCTACTTTCCGGAACTTTAGAAAGATCATCGGAAATCTACAATCATCCATTCAACATCCCTTGGGAGACGGATAGCAACGTGTATCCTATGTTCCGAAGAATGTTTTTCAGGAAATCTTTTATGGAATCTCCTTGCAACCCACATTCGATCTAAGAAAAAGAGAATCAAATCACGCGTCCCGGCATCGTGCAAGTCCGCACAACAACTTCCACCTTGTATCCCACCTTCGCGGATGTCTAACCGATTCCTTTATCGGGGGTAAGCGAGTCATACGCGAATGCTTTTTAAAACGGATTCCTTTCTATGCAGCAGCCTTGAGGCAGTCGCGGACAATGGTGAGACAGCTACGCGGTCTCCTGCCGTTCCAGTATTGCTTGGCGACCCCAGGTTTTATAGATGACTTACCCAGACGTGAGTCCGTAAGCGCAATCATCATAATCTCGAGAACACCCAACGCAATATCGAAGAATAAAGAATCGCCGAACTCTGTGGCGCGCAAACGCGAGTTGCTCGAATGAATGAACGAGTTGCTCGCGTGAGGTAATACCCCTTGCAAAAAAAATGCTTGCCTATTTGTATTTATAGAAATGTCGCCTATCTTCGCGATTGTAATTTATTGAAAGTATCTACAAAGCCTCATACTTTCAGTAACATTGAGTGATTAGAAGAAGGCTTTTTTGTGAACGTAATTATTTAGAGTCATGAAAGTATCTGTATTTTTTTGGATCGTGTGCTTGTTCGTTACGTTCGTAACGACGAGTAGTTGCAACGAAGATGTCGAACTCACCGTAAACGGAGAAGTGGACATTACTAAGGACGTTAAGGTGTACCTTTCGTTTGATTCGTCAGATGAAATATACACGCTGCTTCAGAGTGAAGATGCTGTTCCGACGCGCAGCATCGGGAACTTAGACAAGAGATTTGTTAGTCTGCTTGACTACAAACCGGAGACAACGAGATCGTCGGAGAGTGAGGATTATTATGTCCTATCAGGCTACGACACGCTCGTGCCGAATGAAAAATTGGCCGCCCTACTTAACTCGAGGGGTGAGATACGCGTGGGCCAGATGCTCTATCGTGTGACCCCGGAAGGTACGTACTTCTTTAATCCTCTTTTACAGGATTATGTTGATGCTTCGATTTCCTCCTTTGCCGGTGTACAAGGTGAAGAAATTTCCGAGGGACTTTACCAAATCGAAGAAAATGTCTTTCGTTATAACACGTTTCCCCAGCAAGCGGAACATGAGTTGGAGTTCGAGGGAATATGTTATGACGGGGATATCTTGGACGACGAGGAAGATGAACCTGAATCTCGTACTGTTTCGGAACGAGTTGTTCCGATCGCAACCTTTTCATCATACAATGTAAAGGGGAAGACCTTCTTAGGTAAACTCATTAGCGCCGCCTTTGGGGGAAGTTCCAAGTACGAACACGAGTTCATCAAGAAAAAACGAAGAATGCAGGGGAGTTTCTATGACTATAACTATGGATTTTATTCGGAGGTAGGTATCTTCGGAGAAATGCAGAAAAAGAACTGGATCGGATGGAGCGGGACAAAGGCCGACGAGATTGTGATCGGGTGGTCAAATCTAATACTTGAAACTGATCTGAAAGTTAGCGGAGCTCCCGTGATGCCGAGGACGCCCACCGTCGTCGGCAGTACGAATACGGTCATGCCTGGTCTGAGAAAAAATGGGATTTGCATGACAATCCTCGGGCTTGACGTTACCAATAAAGATTTTCAGACTGCGTTGAAAGCAGGTCTTCCTGCCTTGCTAAACTGGCTTAGGAGAAATGTTTCTGGAAACGTGGACCATGCAGATGCTCTTGCCGTTATAACCAGTCGGAAGTTGACGTACATCGTACCAAAACAAGAATTGAGATATGGTGACATCGAGAAGAAAAGAATTGTATTCGCGAGTGACTTTCACATGGTCTTCTCTTTTGGCAGCACATCGTCAGAATACTACAAATGGATACAAAAGACTGCAGAAGAATCTATGAAGGTCCCGGTTATGCATATCAAGTCGGGAGAGGTCTACGTAGCAGGACGTATCGGAGAACAATGGGGAGGAGTCAAAATTTCCCAAAAATAAATATCACATGAAAACAATCATTCTATCGCTGGCAATTGCCATCATGCTTCCGGTGCTTGCCGGGGCACAAAAGAGAGAGGTACCGCGGATGAACTTCGAGTTTGGCGGCGGGGCGAATTTCTGGGCCTGCAAAGACGGCGGGCTAAAAGTTGAAGCCGGGCCTTCCTTCTTTATCGAGGGACGCTACAACATGGACGAGTTCCCGGTGAACGTGGGACTGCACATTGACATCTCCGCGTTTCGGAGAAAACGGGAATACAACGACTACGAGAAGCCTCGCTCGTTGAAGTTCGTGATAGTGGGGGATTACAGCCCTCGCCGGGGAAAGTACGTAAGCCCGTTTGCCGGGATCGGTATCGGGGTTGCCTCGGACGAACACGATTTCGAGATGCACACGCCGCCGCGGACAGGCATTTGCCTGATGCCAAGGGTCGGGGTGCGCCTGTTAAAGCACGTCGCTTTCACGCTCGACTACGAGATCTCGCACATATCGCACAACCATTTCGACTTCAAGATGGGTTTCTATTTCTAACGGGGACATGAGGATTGCCACCCCGTTGTTCTGACCAGGGCATGCGCCCATCGCAAAGCCTCGTCGGGTTTACCGGCGAGGCTTTTATCCATATCCAAGGAATCACCGCGGGAGCGTTTCTCCGAGAAAAGACTCACCATTTCGATAATTATACGTACTTTCGCGTCGTCTCAGTCGGGAAGAAGAATCCATGAAGGTTCCGGTTACATATCAAGTCAGGAGATGTCCACGTAGCAGGACGTATCGGAGAACAATGGGAAGGAAGCAAAATCTCCAAAAAATAAATATCACATGAAAACAATCATTCTATCACTGGCAATTGCCATCATGCTTCCGGTGCTCGCCGGGGCACAAAAGAGAGAAGTACCGCGGATGAACTTCGAGTTTGGCGGCGGGGCGAATTTCTGGGCCTGCAAAGACGGCGGGCTAAAAGTCGAAGCCGGGCCTTCCTTCTTTATCGAGGGACGCTACAACATGGACGAGTTCCCGGTGAACGTGGGGCTGCACATTGACATCTCCGCGTTTCGGAGAAAACGGGAATACAACGACTACGAGAAACCCCGCTCGCTGAAGTTCGTGATAGTGGGGGATTACAGCCCTCGCCGGGGAAAGTACGTAAGCCCGTTTGCCGGGATAGGTATCGGGATCGCCTCGGACGAACACGATTTCGAGATGCACACGCCGCCGCGGACAGGCATTTGCCTGATGCCAAGGGTCGGGGTGCGCCTGTTAAAGCACATCGCTTTCACGCTCGACTACGAGATCTCGCACGTATCGCACAACCATTTCGACTTTAAGATGGGTTTCTATCTATAGGGCAGGCTTGCCGGGAAAAAAGCCTCGCCATTTTAGAGTTCCGATAATTATACGTACTTTCGCGCCGTCTTAGTCGGGAAGCAGTGAATAAGTTAAAGGAATACAAGGTAGCCCACAGGGGATTGAACGAGGGAACACACCGGTTCCGTTTCGTGTTGGACAGCGATTTCTTCGACTGCTTCGAGGCAACGAAGGGAACGGTGGGGGAGGTCGGGGCCGACGTGGAGATCGTGAAACGCGGCGACTTCATCGAGGTCAACGCGCGACTGGAGGGCAACGTGAACGCGACGTGCGACCGCTGCCTGGATACAGTGAAACTGCCGATCCGCGGGGAGATGAAGTGCCTGCTGAAGCAAGGAGGACGAGAGGAGGGGAACGGCGACGACTTCATCGTGCTGCTCCCGGAAGACGACTACATCGACGCGGGGACGCTGCTGTACGAGATATTCATGTTGAATTACCCGATGCGAGTGGTGCACCCCCCCGGCGAATGTTCCCCGGAGATGGAGCGCGTGCTGGCGGGCTTCGCGATAGACGCGGGGCAAGCAGGCGACCCCCGGTGGGCTGAACTAAAGAAACTGATTAAATAACTAATAAATAAAGAGAGATGGCACATCCTAAACACCGCGTTTCGAAACAAAGAAGAAACAAGAGAAGAACGCACCACAAGGCAACTATCCCCGCGATAGCAAAATGTTCCAACTGCGGCTCCGCCGTGGTGTATCACACCGTGTGCCCGGAGTGCGGGTACTACAGGGGGAAATTGGCTATTGAAAAGGCGGTCGTTGCCTGAAAGGATTCGGGCGAGAATGACTTATAGCCTCCCGGTAACGCGGGAGGCTATTGGCGTGTAAAGAATAATGATGAGCGCGAATAAAATACAAGGCAACATGGAAAGACCGAAAGCCGTCATCGCGGGAGTGGGCGCGTACTACCCCGAATACGTTCTCACGAACGAGGAACTGAGTCGCATGGTGGACACCACCGACGAGTGGATCATGAGCCGCGTCGGCATCCGGGAACGGCGCGTCCTGCGCGAGCCGGGAAAGGGGAGCGCGTACCTCGGGGGCAAGGCCGTGGAGGATCTGCTCCGCAAGACCGGCACCCGGCCGGAGGAGGTCGAGCTACTGATCTGTTGCACGGTGACTCCCGACATGCACTTCCCCGCGAACGGGAACATCATCTCGGACATGGCGGGAATAAAAAACGCGTTCAGTTTTGACCTGAACGCCGGCTGCTCCGGCTTCCTGTACGGGTTAATCGCGGCCGCGCAGTTCGTGGAAAGCGGGCGCTACAAGAAAGTGGTGCTCGTGGGCGCCGAGAAAATGTCGGCCATCACGGACTACTCCGACCGCACCACCTGCCCGCTGTTCGGCGACGCGGCGGCGGCCGTGATGCTGGAGCCTTCCAGCGAGGCGCTCGGCGTGATGGACTACATCGCGCGCTCCGACGGCTCCGGGTGGAAACACCTGCTGATGAAAGCCGGGGGATCACTGAAACCGCCCACCATCGAGACCGTGGCAGCGCGCGAACACTTCATCTACCAGGAAGGACAGGTCGTCTTCAAGCACGCCGTCTCCAACATGGCGGACGTCTCGGTGGAGATCATGAAGCGCAACAACCTCTCGGCCGACGACGTGGCGTGGCTCGTGCCGCACCAGGCCAACATGCGCATCATCTCGGCGACCGGCGAGCGGATGGGACTCGACGCCTCCAAGGTGATGGTGAACATCCAACGGTACGGGAACACGACCTCCGCCACGATCCCCCTCTGCCTCTGCGAGTGGGAAAACCAGCTGAAGAAAGGAGACAACCTCATCCTGGCCGCCTTCGGGGCCGGCTTCACGTGGGGCGCGATCTACCTGAAGTGGGGCTACAACACGGGAATGTAAAAAAAACGGGCGATCACCCCTCTCCCCGCGCTTTTCAATTACAGTTGTTGTATATTTGGAAATCATTTCACCACGATGAGCAGAGAGCCATGTAAAGGAAACGCTTGTTCGCGTCAGACCGTGATACTCAGCGACGCGGAGATCACGGGGGAAGTGATCGTTACAAGCGGCGACCTGCTCCTGGTGGGGAAGATCGACGGGAACATCCGCTGTTCGGGGCGCGTGGAGGTGAGCGAGGGCGCGCGCGTGTCGGGAAACGTCTCGTGCGACGCCCTGGAGCTGGGCGGCACGATCGAGGGAACGGTGAAGACAACCGTGCTGGCGTTGCGGGAACAAGGCATGATCAAGGGAAGGGCCGAAACCGCCAGGCTCAGGATACGCGGGGAACGGATCAACGTCCTGACGCTGCGATTGACACACGATAAAGTTTAACTTAATATACGTAATACACCCATGGGAAAAGAGATTCAACAAGTCGCGCTGAATTTACTGAGCGAAGGAACGCGGATCGAGGGAGACATCTCCGCGACAAACGACATCCGGGTTGACGGGATCGTCAAGGGAAACATCAAAACCTCCGGCCGCGTGGTCATCGGGCCGACGGCGAAGATCGAGGGAAACATCGAATCGCCCGGCGTGGACCTGATCGGCTTGATGCAGGGCAACATCATCTCGTCGGGATTAGTCTCGTTGCGGGAAAACTCCGCGTTCCAGGGAAACATCACCACCCTCCAGGTATCCATCGAGGCGGGAGCGGTCTTCAACGGCGAATGCCACATCGCGCAAGAGACCTCCAAGACAAAAAGCCATTCATAAGTGAGACGATTCGCGCGCTTGATACTATCGTGCCTCCTCCTCCTCGCCTCCTGCGGGGAACAAGACAGGGAGGTCGAGAAAGGAGTGTCAAGAGAGCTGGCGCGCGAACGCAAGGCCGCGATCGGCGGCGTGAGTTACGACCTCTACTTCTCGATCCCCGGGAGGAGAGAAGAGCCCGTCGCGGCCGAGTCGAGGATCGCCTTCGAGTACGCCGGTAACTCCTCGCTCGTCATCGACTTCAAGGCGGAGAAAGAACAAATCCTCGCCCTCACCTCCGAGGGCAGGCGCGTCCCCTACACCTTCAAAAACGAGCACATCGTCATCCACCCCAAATACCTGAAAAAGGGAAGAAACACCCTCGACATAAAATTCATCGCGGGCGAAAGCGCCCTGAACCGGCGCGAGGAATACCTCTACACGCTCCTCGTGCCGGACCGCTGCCGCTCGCTGATGCCCTGCTTCGACCAGCCGGACATCAAGGGGCGCTTCAGACTCGCGCTCAAGGCGCCCCCCGGGTGGAAAGCGGTCGCCAACGGGGAGACCATCCGGGAAGAGAACTTCAGGGACTGCGCGCTCTACGAGTTCGAGGAAACAAAACCCCTGAGCACCTACCTCTTCGCCTTCACCGCCGGGAAATTCGAACGCTCGGACCAGTACATCGGCGGGCGCTGGCTCGGCATATACCACCGCGAGCGCGACTCCGCCATCGTCAACGCCAGCATCCCCGTCATCGCCAACGAAGTCCGCTACTCCCTCTTCTGGATGGAACGCTACACCGGCATCGCCTACCCCTTCCGCACCTACAACGTCGTCGCCATCCCCGACTTCCAGTTCGGCGGGATGGAACACCCCGGGGCCACCTACTTCAAATCATCCACCCTCTTCCTCCCCCCCGACGCCGACGACATGGCGCGCATGAAAAGAAGCGAAGTCATCGCCCACGAAACCGCCCACATGTGGTTCGGAAACTTCGTCACCATGAAATGGTTCGACGACGTCTGGTTAAAAGAAGTATTCGCCGGGTTCATGGCCGACAAGATCATCGCCGACATCCACCCGCGCGCCGACCACCAGATGAACTTCTTCATGAACCACCACGAGCCGGCCCTCCGCACCGACCGCACCCGGGGCGCCCACCCCATCGCCCGACCCCTCGACAACCTCAAAGACGCCGGGACACTCTACGGGGATATCATCTACCACAAGGCCCCCATCGTCATGCGCGTCCTCGAACAAGAAATCTCCCCCTACGAACTGCAACGGGGACTCTGCCTCTACCTGAGACGATGGAGCTACTCCAACGCCGACTGGAACGACCTTATCCTCACCCTGCAAAACTCCTCCGGGAGAGACCTGCAAGCCTGGAACGCCATCTGGATAAACGAAAAAGGCGCGCCCCTCATCGAATTCCTCGACGAGGGAATCGTCATGAGAGACGAGTGGGGAAAAGGCCGCGCGTGGCCACAACGCGTCCACGCCATGCGCCTCGGACACTCCTTCCTGGCCATAGACCTGATCGACACCCTCACCCGGTACAGCGACAAAACCATCGTCCTCCCCAACTGCCACGCCACCGCCTACGGCGTCTTCCTCCCCAACGAAAACGAAATCCGATTCCTCAACGACAACCTCGGACGCCTCCACCCACCCCTCCACCGCGCCGTCGCCTGGCAACAACTCTACGAGGGAGTCCTCTACAACAAGCTAAAAGGAGAATCCTTCATCCGCCTCTGCATGAAACACCTCTCCAACGAAACCAACAACTTCATCATCCGGCAAACACTCTCCTTCATGATCGCCGTCCACAACACCTACATCGACGAGGGCGCCCGCCAGCTGCTCCGCGACGAGCTGGACCGGTTCTTCATGACCATGCTCTTCAAAAACA
Source organism: Odoribacteraceae bacterium (assembly GCA_031257615.1). Classification (GTDB taxonomy): domain Bacteria; phylum Bacteroidota; class Bacteroidia; order Bacteroidales; family Marinifilaceae; genus JAIRKS01. Next base: position 2,866 of record JAIROI010000153.1, on the reverse strand, counting down.
GGAGAGACATCCACAAAAAACCCTTCTTCCGCGCCCTCCTCGCCATCTACTCCTCGAGCGACGTCGGAAACTACTTCCTCAAGGTCTTCCGCGGGCAATACCGGCGCGAAGACCTCGTCATCCGGGAAGAAGACCGCCTGGACATCGCCTACAACATCGCCCTCCGAGAGCCAACCCTCCGAGACCGCCTCCAGCGCGACGTCCTGCGGACAGTCAAAAACAAAGACCTCATCGAGCGATTCCTCTACGTCTACCCCGCCGCCGCCGGAGACAAACAAGAGCGAGACAGCGTCTTCAACGCGCTCATGCTCCCCCAAAACCGGACAAACGAGGTCTGGGCCGCCGACGCCCTACGCTGGCTAAACCACCCCCGGCGCAGGAACGAGTCCGAGGAATACATCCCCGCCATACTCTCCAAGGTGCAAGAAATACAAGAAACCGGCGACATCTTCTTCCCCGCCAACTGGCTGGAAGCCGGACTCTCCGGACACGCGAGCAAGTACGCCTACACCGTCGCCCGCCAGTTCCTGGACAAAAACCCCAACTACCCGGAAAACCTCCGACTCAAAATCCTCGCGGCCACCGACCACCTGCGCCGCCTCCACGAGTAACCCCCGGAATACCCCCAAAAAACTAACGATTTCCCCACCCGCCGGTAACTCCAGGCGGGGGAAACCCCTTTCCACTACCCCGGAACGCGGGAAGCACAAAAGGAAGAAAAAAAGGAACGCCCCAAAAAAATGTCGAAAAACACTTGCGAGGAACTTTAAAGTTTCTACATTTGCACCGAGCTAATATTAACGGACTATTTAGTAAGGGTATATTATGAAAAACGCTAATAACGACCACAAGTCAGGAGACGCGACCCGCTCGCGTCACTCGACATTTCAATCATGTATTAATCGATCTAAACAGAGTAATATGAAACCGAACACTGAAAAAACGCAATTCAACAACGGATGCCCGCGAAGCCAAAAGAGCGGAGCGTCCCTCAACATCCTCTCCTTTATAATCGCGCTGTTCGCCCTCGGCAGCTGCGAGGACACGCTGGTCAAAAGCGCCGAATGCGACATCACCGCCTTCACCGTCGACGGTACGGCATGGACCATCAGCGGCGCCAACATCACCTACACCTACCCGCCGGAGACCGAGGTCACTCCCCTGACGCCCGCGATCACCGTGTCCGAGGGCGCCACCATTACCCCCGCTTCCGGCGCGGCCCAGGACGTCTTCACCGCCGGGGGCCTTTCCTACACCGTGACCGCCGAGAACGGCACGACCAAAACCTACGTCGCCAAGGCCACGAAAGAGTTGTACAGCGGCTGTGACATCACCGCCTTCACCGTTGACAACGTCGCGTGGACCATCAGCGGTACAGACATCACCTACACCTACCCGCTGGAGACCATGATCGCGGCCCTCACGCCTATTATTGAGGTGTCGCACGGCGCCTCCATCACCCCCGCTTCCGGCACCCCCCAGTACCTCTTCCCCCCCGAGGGCGTTTCCTACACCGTCACCGCCGAAAACGGCACGACCAAGACCTACACTGCCAGGGCCACGAAAGAGCAATACTACGGTTGTGACATCATCTCCTTCGTGGTCGACGGCAGGGCCTGGATCATCGACGGCACCGACATCACCTACTCCTACCTGCCGGGCACCCCGATCCCGCCCCTTTCCTCGGCTGTTATCGAGCTATCACCCAGAGCCGCGCTCGTCGGAAGCAGCTTCACCGCAGACGGGGCCACCTACACCATCATGGGCGAGAACGGCGAGACCAAAACCTACACCGCCAGGGTCACCACGTCGCAGTCCGGCGTCACGGGTGAATGTAGATGGGCAATTACCGCCGATCCCGGCGGCTACACCCTCACCATTAGCGGCAACGGCGACATGGCGGGCTATGATAGCAGCAATGATATCCCCTGGAACGGGTACAAGGACGAGATCAGAACGCTGGCCATAGAGGATGGCGTAACCAGTATCGCTGCATGGGCTTTTTCCGGTTGTAGCGGCCTGACCTCCGCGACCATCTCCAACTCGGTGACCGATATCGACGTGGATGCTTTTCGCGGTTGCATCGGATTGACCTCCGTGACCATCCCCAACTCGGTAGAGTACATCGGCAGGCAGGTTTTTTCCGGTTGTACCGGCTTGACCTCCGTGGTCATACCCAGTTCGGTGAAGGAGTTCGATTATAGGAGTTTTGAGAATTGTAGTAGTTTGACCTCCGTGACTATCTCCAGTTCGGTGAAATGGATAGGCTATCAGGCTTTTATTGGTTGCTCCGGCTTGACCTCCGTGATCAACTACAGTACTACTCCGCAGGACATAAGCGAGGGAGCGTTCAGTGATGTGAGCGCCGTCACGCTCCGCGTGCCGTCCTCCGCGCTGGACGCCTACAAGAGCGCCGAGAGATGGAAGGACTTCGGAACCATCGAGGCCATACAACAATGACACGGGTAACGACCACGGTATACTTTTCGCGAGAGTTTACTGAAAAAACAGGAAAGAACACTTGCGAAAAAAGAAAACATGATGTACATTTGCATCCGAGGATAGAGTAATTACCCGCGTTAAACCAGAATACCGATAATATAAAGAGTGACATGAACAACGATCTCGAAATACTCGCCAAGGGAGAGACGCCGGCCAGGAAACCGGACGCGAGGGCGCTCGCGCCCGATTCCCTCGCGGGAAATTGGGTCGAAAGGGGCCGTACCGGGATTCCCGGCGCGGTTACCGGGATTCCCGGTACGGTTACCGGGATTCCCGGTACGGTCACCGGGATTCCCGGTACGGTCACCGGGAATCCCGGTACGGTCACCGGGATTCCCGGTACGGACAAAAGGGAATCCCGGTA
>JAIROI010000098.1 GCA_031257615.1 Odoribacteraceae bacterium | reverse complement strand
ACAAAGATTGGGCAGCTACGCCGCCCCGTCTTGGTAAATAAATATGTTACATCTCCTCTCCCGTACATGGAACGGTCGGCATCAAATTGAATCCCCAATACCAACGCGTTGTTGAAAGGTTGCGCAGAATTTGATTCCGACAAACAACACGTTGTTGAAAGGGTGCGGAGAATTTCATTCCGACCAGCAACACGTTGTTGAAAGGATGCGGAGAATTTGATTCCGACTAACAACACGTTGTTGAAAGGATGCGGAGAATTTGATTCCGACTAACAACATGTTGTTGAAAGGTCGCAGAGAATTTGGTTCCGACTAACAACACGTTGTTGAAAGGCTGCCGGGAATTTGATTCCCCCTTTCAACACGTTGTTGATTGTCGGCCTGCGAAAATGACCCCTATCGCAACACGTTGTTGTTTTTCGGCCTGCGAAACAGACCCCATCGCAACACGTTGTTGATATTGAGAATTGAATTTTACATGCCCTCGCAACATCGTGTTGTTTTGCTGCCTGCGAAACGATTTGCCCCGTTACGCGAGGGTGACGTGCAGAATTCGTGGAAGATTTCACATTCTTATACACGAAATATGTTACAAAAATCCGCGGGGAGGCCTGCAAACAGGGGTGGAGGCGGTAGATGAAAATGACGGCAGGGTCTCAACATCACGTTGATAGCACCAGTGATTTACGCGGGGGAGGGGCAACGCGCGGGGGAAGGACGGCAAAGAATGGGACTCCCGCTATCAACACGCGGGGGAAGAACGCGGGAAATCCAATTCTCGCGATCAACACGCGGGGGAAGGAGGGTGAAAAATGGGATTCCCGCCATCGACGCGCGGTGGGAAGGCCGCGGCCGCGGCGGGGCGGGGAGAACGCGGCGCGAGTGGGAAAAGGGGCGTTGGGTAAGTCGATTTTCTCTTTACCTTCGCGGCGGTTTGAAACGCGTAAGACGTAACGATGATTGATGATCATGACATTCTAATCAGGTTTAAGGCCAACCCGCGCGAGGGCATGAAGATGCTTTTTGATAAATACTACGCGGCGCTGGTGGTTCATGCCGAGCGTTTCCTGGGCGATCGCGCGAGGGCGGAAGACGTGGTTCAAGAGTTTTACATTCGACTTTGGAGGGAAGAATACCTGGAGAGGGTGGCCGTTCATGCGCTGCCCTCCTACTTGCACGCGGGGGTGCGCAACGCCTGCTACACGGCCCGGGTGAAGCGCGACGTGTTGAGGGACGCCGTCGACCTGGAGCAGGTGGAGATACCCGTCGGGGCGTTCGAGAGCGTCAACGACGAGCGCGCGGAGAGCGTCAGGAAGGCCATCGAGCGGCTGCCGGAGAGGACGCGCCTGGTGGTGCAGGGGGTGATGGTCGACGGGCAGTCGTATAAAGAGGTGGCCGCGGAACTGTCCGTCTCCGTGAACACGGTGAAATACCTCCTGAAAGAGGGGGTGCGCAAGCTGCGGGCGGGGGTAGCCAATGGCGCGCGAGAGGTGTTTCTTTTCCTTTTTGGCAGAAAACGCCGGTAGCGCCTACCCGAATTCCTTCTTTTTTTAGTCTTCAGGGAAATGGCAATAATGGATATTCCTGAAGAAGTATTAGACGTCATGCTTGACGAGTTGTCCGGGGTCGCCGATCCCGGGGGACGCGCCCGTTTAAGGGCATGGATTGCGTCGTCGGCGAATTGTCGCGCGGCGTGGGAAGAGGTTTGCGCGATCTGGTACAGCGGCGCGGCGGGCGGTGACATCGCATCCGCGAGCGCGTGGGAAAGCATCCTGGCGCGGAGATCGCGGGAACGTCGGCGCCGGTTGACGCGTCGATGGGCCGCGGCTGTTTGCGCGGCGGTGTTTGCCGGCGCGCTGCTGGGGTGGCCCGGCGGGAAGGAGAGAGAGGTAGACCTGTCGACATGGTTAGAGAATCGCGCGGGGAGCAGGGTGGAACTGGTGCTGGCTGATGGTCGGCGGGTGGAGTTGGGTCGTCCGGCGGAGTTACGGGAGGGCGGCGCGCGGATCGCGAGTGATTCCAGCGGCGCGCGGTACGTTGACGAGAGCGCGGGAGAGGCGGGGGATGAGGCGGTGGTCATGCACGAGTTGATCGTGCCGCGCGGCGGCGAGTATCGCTTGTTGCTTTCCGACGGGACGGTCGCGGAACTCAATTCGGGTAGCGCGTTGCGTTTCCCGTCTCGTTTTTCCCGCGGGAGTCGCGAGGTGTGGCTTTCCGGCGAGGCCTTTTTCCGGGTGCGGGGAGGAGCGGGTCGTTTCGCGGTGCACGCGGGCGCGGTGGAGGTGGAGGTGACGGGCACCGGTTTTAACGTTTCCGCTTACCCGGATGACAACGCGACGAGCGTGACGCTGGAGAGCGGCAGCGTGGAAGTGCGCGCGGGCGACCGGGTGGAACGGCTGGAGCCGGGGTACAGGATGGAGGTGGACAACGAGACGCTGGAGTCGCGGGTGGGACGTGCAGAGGCGGGGGCGATGGCCTGGCGCGAGGGGATTTTACTCTTTGACGACGCTCCGTTGGAAGAACTCGCGCGGCGGTTGACGCGTTGGTACGATGTTCCTTTTGCTTTCCGCGACGAGGCTACCCGTCGCGCTCGTTTTTCCGGTGGATTTCGTCGTTACGAATCCCTGGAGCGGGTGTTGGGGGTGTTGGGAGAGGTCAATGATATTAGCTTCCGGGTGGAGAACGACACTGTCGCGATTCGCGCCCGGTGATTTATATGTCCGGCGCGCGACGCCGGGCCTGTTATTAACTATAAACAAGAATGTATGAAGAAAGATCTGATTGGCGAGTCTCGACGCTCGCGCGGCATGAAGCGATTCATGACGGTGTTAAAACTCACTTGCCTGTTGACGTGTTGCCTGGTGCACGCGGTGGCGAGTGACGCCCAGTCGCGGCGTAAAGTGACCATGAACCTGGAGCGTTCGACGATCCGGGAAGTGCTGGCGGAGTACCAACGATTGACGGGAGTCTTCGTGGTGTACAGTAGCGACAAGTTGTCGACGGGGCGCGTGGTCAGCGGCAAGTGGGACGGGGTGGAAGAGGACGAATTTTTCGACCGGTTGCTCGAGGGCAGCGGCATGTCGTGGAGGATCGAGGAGGGGTACGTGCTGATCGTCCCCCTGCCGACGGCTCAACAGGAAGAGATCATGGCGCGCGGCCGGGTGACGGACGCTGCCGGTCTCCCGCTGGTCGGCGTGACGATCCGGGTGAAAGGAACGACTCGCGGGGGAACGACAGACGCGGAGGGGCGCTTCAGTATCTCGTTTCCGGCCGGCGCGCCGCGTGTGTTGCAATTCTCTTTCGTGGGGATGAAGGCGGTGGAGCGCGCCGCGGTGGAAGGCGAGGAGTTGCTGGTCGCGATGGAGGAAGAGGAGCGGGCGATCGAGGAGGTGGTGGTGACGGGACTGTTCACGCGGCGGGCGAACTCGTACACGGGAGCGATCGCCAGCGTGAAGGGCGAGGAGCTGAGGAGAGTGGGGAACGCGAACGTGATCGCGAGCCTGAAGACGATCGACCCGGCGTTTATGGTGGTGGAGAACCTGGCGGCGGGGTCTAACCCGAACGCGCTGCCGGAGATCCAGCTGAGGGGCCAGACGGGATTGTCGAGCGTGGGTAGCGAGTACCAGAATAATCCCAACCAGCCGCTGTTTATCCTCGACGGGTTCGAGACGACGCTGACGAAGGTGCTGGACTTGGACGTGAACCTGGTGGAGAGCGTCACGCTGCTGAAGGACGCGACCGCCAAGGCGATGTATGGCTCGAAGGCAGCGAACGGGGTGGTGGTGATCGAGACAATCCGGCCGGCCCGCGGCAAGATGAAGATCAATTACACGGGAAGCGCGGAGGTGCAGGCGCCGGATCTTTCCAGCTATAACCTGACAACGGCAGCGGAGAAGGTGAGGGCTGAGGTGAACGCCGGGCTTTACTCGTCGGAATCGGCGACGGAGCAGATCGCGCTGACGCGGAAGTACGCGGAGCTGGTGAGACTGGTGGAGGCGGGAGTGAACACGTACTGGCTGGACAAGCCGCTGCGCGTGGGCGTCGGGAATAAACATTCGCTGTACCTGGAGGGGGGCGACGACTTCATGTTGTACGCTGTCGACCTGTCGTACAACGGCGTCGCGGGGGTCATGAAGGGATCGAAACGGTCGACGATCAGCGGCGGCGTGACGTTGTCATACCGGACGAAGGAGTTTCTTTTCCGCAATAAACTGAGCGTCGACGGCAACGCGGCGACCGACTCTCCTTACGGCTCCTTCTCGCTGTTTGCCCGGATGAATCCTTATAACATGATCTACGACGAGGACGGGAACATGGAGAAGCAATACCTGCACGGGAGCGTGGTGCAACCCAACCCGCTATGGAACGGCGAGGTGAACACGAAGTACGCGTCCAGCTACATGTATATCGCGAACAACTTCCACGCCGAATGGTTCGCGCGGGAAAACTTGCGCCTGATCGTCCGCTTTGGCTTTAGCAAGCGCGCGTCGGCCAACGATACCTTTAGGCCGGGCGAACACGCGGACTATATGAATTACTCCGGGGACGCCGAGTACGTTAAGGGAAGTTACTCGACCACCCGCCGCGATGAGGCAAGTCTGAATGGAGACGTGGGCGCGGCCTGGTCGCTGACCCGCGACAAGCATTTGCTCTTCACGAACGCCCAGCTGTCCGTCGCCCAAAACAAGTACGACTACTTCACCGTGCAGGCGCAGGGCTTCCCCAACAGTTTCATGGACCACGTGACCTCCGGCATAAGCTACTACGGCACGCGTCCGTCGGGCGCCGAGGGTATCTCGCGGGAAGCAGGCGGCATGGCGTCGGTGAACTACTCCTACGACGATCGCTACCTGTTCGACGGTAACTACCGCCTGACCGGCTCCTCGGAGTTCGGCGCCAACAAGCGCTGGGGGCATTTCTACTCGCTGGGCGCCGGTTGGAACGCGCACAAGGAGAAATTCCTCGAGTCGGCCGCCTGGCTCAACCGCCTGAAGGTGCGCCTCTCGACCGGATACACCGGTTCGCAGGGCTTTAACTCCTATGACGCGATCGCCACCGTCACCTATTACACCGACAAGCAGTACGGCGGACAGATCGGTTCTTACCTCCAGGGCCTCGCGAACCCCGACCTGCGGTGGCAGCGCCGGTATGACACCAACATCGGCGCCGACGTCGCGTTGTTCGCCAACCGCCTGAGCCTGCGCGTCGACTTCTACTCGGCCAACACCAAGGGAATGGTGGCCGACGTCACTACCCCCCAGTCGACCGGCTTCTCCAGCTACATGGCCAACATCGGCGAGATGGAAAACAAGGGCTTCGAGGCATACCTCTCCGGACGCGTCTGGCAGCAGGGCGCTGACTTCGCCAACGTCTTTGTCTCCGCCGCCTCGAATACCAACAAGCTGACGAAGATCTCCAATGCCCTGAAGAAACACAACGAGACCACCGATAGCGCGCAGGATAGCGACCCGACGAACACCGCCGTCAACATCCGCTACGAGGAAGGCGCGTCCACGACGGCCATCTGGGTCGTGAAGTCCATCGGTATTGACCCGCGCACCGGCAAGGAGGTCTTCATGAAGAAGGACGGCTCGCTGACGGAAACCTGGCGCAGCAGCGACTACATCAACGGTGGCGACGCCCTCCCCAAAGTGAGCGGCAACGCGGGCTTCAACGCGGAGTACCGCGGATTAGGCGCGAGCGCCTCCTTCACCTGGCGCGTCGGCGGGCAGATGTACAACAACACCCTCCTCGCCAAGGTCGAGAACGCCGACGCCCGCTACAACGTCGACAAGCGCGTGCTGGAGAGCCGCTGGAGCGAACCGGGGCAGGTGACGCGCTTCAAGTCGATCGCCGACAATTCTTACACGCAACCGACGTCGCGCTTTGTCGAGGACTACAACTCTCTAACGTTCTCCTCCCTCAGCATCTCGTACGACTTCCGACACCGGGAGTTCCTCAAGCGCTCCTTCCTGCAGCGACTCAAGGCGTCGTTTTACATGAACGAACTATTCGTGATCTCTTCCGTGCGGACGGAGCGAGGCACCGACTATCCCTTCTCGCGTTCGTTCTCCTTCTCTTTACAAGCCAACTTTTAACTACTACGCGATATGAAATCACATTACCGTCTTTTCCTCCTCGCCCTCTTCATCGCGACAACCTCAGCGTGTTCCGACTGGCTGGAGGTGTTACCCAAGTCGCGCGTCCTCGCGAACAAACATTTCGATACCGAGCAAGGGTACGCCGATCAACTCACCGGCGTCTACACCCGCATGACTTCCGCGGCGCTCTTCGGGCAAGAACTCACCTTCGGGCTGCGCGAGGTGCTGGCGCAAAACTATAACCTGGATGTCTCCGGCAGTTACTACCGCGCCGCGCAATACGACTACGCGGACGCCGGCGTCAAGGCAAGGATCACCAACGCCTGGTCCGAAGCATACACCGCCATCGCCAACCTCAACCTGATGCTCGAGTACATGGAGGAGATCAATCCCGCCAAGTTCTCCGGAGACAACTACGCCATCTACAAGGGTGAGGCCCTCGGCCTGCGCGCCTTCCTCCACTTCGAGTTGCTGCGCATGTTCGCCCCCGCGCCGGCCTCCAACCCCGGCGCGCCGGCGATCCCCTATGTCACCGAATACGCGACGAGCGTCACTCCCCTCTCCACGGTCTCCCAGGCCCTCGATCTCGTCATCGCCGACCTGAACGCCGCCGTCGAGCTACTCAAGAGCGATCCGCTTTGCCTCGCTTCTTCCGGGGACGCTTACCTCGAACGGCCCGCCCGCGCCCGTCGCTTCAACTACTACGCCGCGCGAGCCACTCTTGCCCGCGCGTACCTCTGGAGAGGCGATCTCGAGAACGCCCGCGTACACGCCGAGGTGGTCATCGACGACGCGTGCTTCTCCTGGGTACACTACACGGCAGCCATGGCCGCCAACATCAACGAACGGGATGCGATCTATAAAAACGAGCATATCTTTCGCCTCGACATCGTCAAGATGGAGGACGTCGTCAAGCCCTACGTCACCGCCACCGCCGGCGTCAACAAGCTCTCCCCCTCCGAGGTGCAGATGGACAACATCTACGAGGTCTCCGCCGCGGCCCTCGGCATGGACTACCGTTACGTGTACCATTACGCCTATGACGGCAGCGAGCGTTACCATTCAAAGTTCTGGCAGCCCGAAGGCGGCACTTATAACGACATGATGCCCCTCGCGCGCCTCTCCGAAATGTATTACATCGCCGCCGAGGCATGGGTGGAGCGCGACTCCATCGTCCGCGCCGTCGGCCTCCTCAACACGGTTCGCGACGCCCGCGGCCTTTCCAACTACCCGCTCGCCGAGACCCTCACGCCCCTCCAGGTCAAGGAGGAGATATATAAGGAGTATCGCAAAGAGACCCTCGGCGAGGGACAGCTCTTTTACTACTACAAGCGCCTCAACTATCCCGTCATCCCGGGATCGGCCCGACCGGGTAACGACGCCATCTACGTCTTCCCCCTCCCCGACAACGAGGTCGAGTTTGGCAACAGGTAATTCACTTAAACCCATCATCACATGAAAAAGATACACGCCTTTATCTTCGCCCTCGCGCTTCTCGCCTGCGAGAACGACCCCTTCGAGTGGGGCGACTATACTTACGCCCGCATTGCCGGCCCCGAGGTTTGGACACTCGGCACCGACTCCTTGTTATATACATTCTCCATTCGCCCCGCCGACATGACAGAGTTCGTGGTCGAGGCCGAGGTCATCATCATGGGCAAGACCTCCGACCGTCCCCGCACCGTCGCCATCGCCGTCGACCCCGAACACACCACCGCCATCAAGGGCGCGCACTACGATCTTCCCGAGAGCGTTGCCATACCTGCTGGGGAAGCCAGCGCGCCCTTGCACATCCGCCTCTATCGCTCCGCCGACCTCCTCTCGACTTCCGTCCGACTACGCCTCGAGATTGCGGCCGCGGGAGACATTGGCCCCGGCGTCACCGAGTGGACCTCCCTCTCCATCGCATGGAACGACATGATCTCCAGACCCCTCAACTGGGACGACCTCATCGAGTTCTTCGGACAATACAGCGAGATAAAGTACCGCTTTATCATCTCTACCCTCGGCATCGCCGAGTTCCCCTACGGCAACGGCATGGACTGGGGCGCGTTGAACAACTACCGACTGCTGCTCGTCGAGGCCCTCGCCGCCTACAACGCCGCGCACCCCTCCTCGCCGCTCGTCGACGAAAACCTCCAACCTATCACCTTTTAATCCGAGACCATGAAACACATACACCACCTCCTCGCGTACGTCCTCATCCTCGCGTGCGCCTGTACCAAAGACCTGGGAAACTACGACTACGATTACGATAAAGCGCCAAAGTTGATTATCGACACCATCGGCGTCGACAGAACCAGCCTTTGGAGCGTCTGGAACATCGGTGACACCGTCCGTTTCGCCCCCAACGTCACCTACCCGGGAAGAGAAGGAAACCTCGTCTACCGGTGGTTTATTATGGACTACCCCTACCGCACCGTCGCGGAGGGCAACGCCCAAGTGTGGCCAAAGCCCGACACCATCAGTCGCGAACGCGCGCTCGAGTACGTCGTCGACCTCGCCCCCGGACGCTGGGTATCCCTCGGATTTATGGCAAAAGACACCGTCAACGGGGTCGCCGAATTCCTCGTGTACAGCTACAAGGCAATCCCCAACGCCGGCGCGCTCTCCGGACTCTACTGCCTCCAGGAAAAAGACGGCCGACTCGACATAGACGTCATCGGTTCATCCCGCGCCCTCATCTTCTCCAACTTCCACGAGGTGGACTACTACAGCTCCCTCCACCCCGGCGATCCGCTCGAGGGCGAACCCCTCCTCTTCAACTACTCCTCCGCCGGCGGGTACTTCTACATCTTCACCTCCGCCGCCGGACTACGCGTCCACCCCTCCTCGATGGCCATCATGGAACGCTGGGGCGACATGTTCTATCAAACGCCCGCCGCCTACGCCCCGCAAGCCGTCGTCGGCGTCAACCGTTGCGACTTCCTCGTCAACGACGGCAAGCTGCATGTCCACTATATCCAGACCACCGGCGAACGCAAGTTCTCCGTCCCCATACCCGGCAACTACTCCCTCGCCCCGTACCTCGCCACCAGCACCATCGCATCGTGGGGAGCCGTCGCCGGGGCCATCAACGCCTACCAAATTCTCTACGACAACAACACCCGGGCCTTCCGTCCCTTCTTCAACAAAGGCGTCTCCCTCGGACAATTCTCCGAGACCATCCCCGAGGCCCTCTTCGACGTCAACAACATCGACGGGGAAATCATCTACGCCAACACCGTCAACAGCGGCGAAACCATGATCATCGCGCGCCGCGACGACGGCTACCACATGCAAGTCGCCTGCTTCTACAACGTCGTCGACAACGGCAACCTCGCCCGCTACACCAAATCCCTCGCCGGCTGCGCGGGCATCGAACAAGCCACCTGCTTCGCCTCAGGACTTGCCGGCCCAGCCCTCTTCTACGGCTCCGGCAACGCCGTCTATTCCTACTCCTATACCACCGGCCAGACCACTTCCAAACTCCTCTGGCAGGGCGAAACCGGCGACCAAATCTCCGCCCTCCAACTCATCGGCACCGGCGGATTCCCCACCGGCGGACGCATACTCTGGATCGCCGTCTGGAACGAGGCCGCCCGCTCCGGACGACTCGTCGAGTTCGAGATCAACCCCGTCAGCGGAGAGGCCGAGGCGCTCTACGCGCCCATGTTCTCCGGAATTCCCGACAACCCCGTCTACCACGAGGGACTCGGCAAAATACATTTCATGACCATTAACATGTAACCCACCATGAGAAACCTCCTCCCCCTCGCCTGCGCGCTCATCTGCTGTGCCTGCGCCGGCAACAAATTCACCCTGACCGGCAACCTCCAGGGACTCCCCGACGACACTCCCGTCGCCATCATCCCCGCCGCCACGCACCAGGAAGAGCCGCCAACGGCCGAGACCACGCTCCAGGGAGGACGCTTCACCATCCGCGGCGTCCTCCCCTCCCCCCGCCTTTTCTACCTACAGGTAGGAGAGCGTCCCACCGTCGCCCGCGAGGCGATCTTCCTCGAACCGGGGAAGATCACCTTCGAGGCAGAGGTTATTGCAAACAGCAGTCGGTGGCGCTGGGACAACCCCCGCGTCTCCGGCTCCGCCTCTCACCGCCTCTACCTCGAAAAGACCAGATTTAGGGAAGACCTCAACGCGCGCCACGCCGCCATGCAGCAAAAACACCGGGAAATCTCCGCGCGGATATCCCGCGCCCGCGCTGCTAAGGACACCGCCCTCTACGCCGCCCTCTCGCGCTCCCCCGAATACCGGGCCATGGAAACCGACGAGAACCTCTTCTTCCGCGACGCCGGCAAGGGCATCCGCTCCGCCATCGTCTCCAACGGCGATTCCTTCTGGGGACCACTCCTGGCGCTCCTCAATTACATCTACTTCACCCCCGGCGACACTTCCGCGACGCGCCTCTACGAGGCATTCAGCGACAAGGCCAAGGAGAGCTACTACGGGCAAATCATGCACCGCGAGCTATTCTCCAAACGCCTCGTCGGTCGCCCCCTCCCATCCTTCTCCCTCCCCGATCGCGACGGGACGCTTCACACCCCCGCCTTCCCGCCCCCCGCGAACAGCGACGGGACGCCTCCCCCCGCGTCATCGCCCCGCCCCGATCGTCGCCTGGTCATCATCGACTTCTGGGCCTCCTGGTGCGCCCCCTGCCGCCGCGAGATACCTCGCCTGAAAGAGCTGCACGCCGCGTACGCCCCCCTTGGCCTCGAGATCATCAGCATCTCCATCGACAAGGATCCCGCCGCCTGGCGCGTAGCCCTGGACGACGAGCAAATGCCCTGGCTCCAGCTCCTTGACGCGGACAACGTCTTCACTTCTCTCTTCTTCGGTCGCGTCATCCCTACCCTTTTCCTCGTCGACTCTTCCGGCGCGGTCATCGAGGATCGTCTCCTCGGCCCCGCCCTCGCCTCCTTCCTTCAAGATTACTTCGCCCCCGTCCCCTAAATTTTCCCCCGACCGCCCCCCCATCGCGCCGGTCGGCGTAATATTCACCCCCGAC
>JAIROI010000086.1 GCA_031257615.1 Odoribacteraceae bacterium | reverse complement strand
TGCCTTTTCTGCCGTTTCCTTTCTCCAGGCGCGCAGGGCCTCGTAGAGGGCGGGGTTCAGGATGTCGCGCGGTTCTCCCGACGTTGGCCGGGGGACGGGCGGCAGGGGGATGGATGGCGAGGAGGGGAAGGAGGAGGGCGACGGGATGGAGAACGAGGGGGGCGGGGTTCTCTTTCTTCCCTGGGCTTTCGCGGTGGCTTCCGGTATTCTTGCTTTTGCTCTTGTTTCGAGGTAGGCGGGGGCGGAGAAGCGCCGGTGGATGATCTTCAGGGTCTCGATCTTGACGCGGTGTTCCTCGATCAATTCCTCCAAGGTCTTCTCGAGTAGTTTCCCGGCGAGCTTGTTGTCGAGTTCGGGCAGCGGTTCGGCGAGGAGTGGGGCGATGACCCTCGCGATGTACTCCTCGAAGTAGGCCTTGGCCTTGCAGGCTCGCTCGGCGATGGCGGGGTCCGCGGCGGGATCTTTCGAGGCGTTTGCCATGCGCGTCAGCTGGTCGCGGAAGCGCGCGGAGACCTCTCGCAGTTCCAAGGAGAGGAGGTCGCGGGCTTCCCGGAATCGCGTCACGAAGGCGGGGTAGAGGCGGTAGAGGTAGTCTCCGGCGTTCCTGTAGAAGGCCTCGAATCGCTGGAGGAGGGGTTCAAAGTCGAACTGTTCGAGGAGCAAGTCGCGGTAATAATCCGCGCGCGCCCTTTCCAGCGTCTCCTTTCCCGGCTCCTTGATTCCCTCGACGAATCTTTCCACCGCGGCGTCTCGTTTCAGGGCGGCGGCGCGCAGGGGCGTACTCAATACTAGCCCGTCGAGACTCCTGCAGCGGCTGAGCGCCACGTATACCTGCCCGTGGGCGAAGGCGGCGTGCGGGTCGATGACGGCCTTTTCGAACGTCAGACCCTGGCTCTTGTGGATGGTGATGGCCCAGGCGAGTTTCAGCGGCAGTTGCTTGAACGTTCCCTCGACCTTTTCGACCAGTTCCTTGCTGTTGGCGTCGACGGCGTAGCGCGTGTTTTTCCACTCCTCCCTGGTCACGCGGACGAGCAGGCCGTCCTCCTTTCCCCTGACCTCGACGCGCTCCTCGCCGGTGTTGATGACCTCGCCGATCATGCCGTTGTAGTAGCGTTTCTCGGGCGAGGAGTCGTTTTTGACGAACATCACCTGCGCTCCCCGCTTCAGGGTCAGCTCGCGATCGGTGGGGAAGGAGTGGTCGGGGAAGTCGTCCTTGACCTCGGCCCGGTAGACGCGCGGCGGGGTCGCGAGGGCGTCGAGTTGTCGTTCATTGATCTCGGCGGCTTGCCGGGCGTGGGTGGTGAGGGTGATGTAGCCCTCTTCCGGTGCGAAACCCGGCGCGTACCGCTGGTTCAGCGCCCGGAGGGTTTCCTCGTCCAGGCGGTACTCCCGCACCCTGTTCAGGAGGTCGATGAAGAGCTGGTCTTGCTGGCGGTAGACCTTCTTCAGTTCGATGGTCACGTACCTCGTGGCCTGCAGAGCCTTGCTGTGGAAGAAGTAGACGGACTCGTAGTGCTTTCCCAGGATCGCCCACTCGTCGTCCCTGGCGACGGGCGCCAGCTGCTGTATGTCGCCGATCATCAGTAGCTGGAGTCCCCCGAAGGGACGCTGCCGGTCGCGGAAGCGCCTGAGCGCGTCGTCCACGGCGTCCAGGAGGTCCGCGCGCACCATGCTGATTTCGTCGATCACCAGCAGGTCGATGCTCCTGATGATGCTGATTTTCTCCTTCCCGAACTTGCTCTCCCTGGTGGCAAGTCCCGGCACGCGCGGCCCGAAGGGGAGTTGAAAAAAGGAGTGGATGGTGACGCCCCCGGCGTTGATGGCGGCCACGCCGGTGGGGGCGAGGACGACCGCCCGTTTCGATGAGCGTTCCTTGAAATGTTTCAGGAATGTCGTTTTTCCCGTCCCGGCTTTCCCGGTCAGGAAGACATTCATCCCGGTGTTTTCCAGGTAATCGAACGCGAGTTCCAGTTGAGGGTTACTATCCATGTGCAAGAGGGTTCGTGGCGTCCCCGCGGCGGGACGGGTGGCAAAAGTACAAATACCGAAGGATATTTTCACTACCTTTACCCGCGCAAAACGATGATCATGCGAAACGTAAAACCTTCCCCCGGCGGGAGTCGCGAAAGATGAACGATGACCTGCACGACAAGTACGAGGCCCTGACCTCGCCCGAGGCCTTCCACGAGACCCTTTCCCGCGTCACCTCTACCCTGAAGGATCTCATCGAGCGGGAACCGAGCGCGGTGCGCCGGCACGAGCTTTCCCTTGCCCTTGACGACGCCCGGGCGCTATCCCGTTGCTTCCCCCATCCCGGCCGGACGTTCGCGGAGGAGATCCTTCAACGGGCCGCGTTTCTCGTTGACCAGCACATGAAGGACGCGAACTTTTCCGTGAATGATTTTGCCGATGGCCTTGGCTTTAGCCGCGCCAACCTTTACCGTTACATGCGGATGGCCACGCGCCAGACTCCCGCCGAGTTTGTTCGCCGCGCCCGGGTGCGCCGCGCGGCCTACTTGCTCCGGCATACTCCTGCCCGCGTTTCCGAGATTGCCGACATGGTCGGCTTCAACAATCTCAAGTATTTCAACAAGCATTTCAAGAAGGTGTTCGGCGCTTCCCCCACCGCCTACCGGAAGAAGACAAGGTAGGTAAGCGCCCGCTTGACGCCGCGTCAATGGACGAGGGCGCGGGCGCGCGCGGCTACTCTCGCGGGGGTGATCTCTTCCATGCACGAGAGAGGGCGACGGCAATGACCGCGGCCGTCTTTGGTGCACGGGCGACAGGGGAGTGGCGCCTCGATGACCTCTGAACGAGGGCCGGATGGGAAGCCAAAGGCCGTGGGGCCGATCAAGGCGAGGCAAGGAATGTCGAAGAGATCGGCAGCGTGGAGTAGGCCCGTGTCGGCGCTTATGACCAGTCGGGAACGACTGATAAGGTAACAGGATTCGAGCAGGGTAGTGGCGCCGGCGAGGTTGGTCACGCGAAGGGGGGCGACGGAGCGGATCTCGTCGCAGAAGGCGTCGCGAGGGCCGGCGAGTAGCAAGAAATGATGGGAGGGCATCAGGCGCACGAGTTCTTGCCAGTGGGCGACGGGCCAGCGCTTGAGCGTCCAGTTGGCCGAGGGGACGAGGGTGATGGTGGAGGGATGGAAGTGGGGGTCGAGGCGAGAGGGATAGTCCGGGGGGAAGCGCCAGCGAGGAGGAGGGGCGTCGAAGCGCGCGACGCCCCACGAGCGCAGCGGTTTCTGGTAGGAGTAGACGCCCCGGAAGGGTTTGTCGAAGAGGTTGACGCGAAGGCGAAAGAGGAGGAAGCGTTTCCAGCGTTGTTTGCGACGGGCGACATGACGCGGCGCCCTGTGAAGGAGTTCTTTGAGGGGGGAGAGAAGTATGGATTTGATGACGGCGGAGCGGATGTTGGAGTGGGCGTCGTAGAGGTAGTCGAAGTGTTCGGCGTCGAGGCGGCGGGCAAGGCGCAGGAGGCCGGGAAGGCCGCTCTCGCGATCGAGTTCCCAGACGGCGCGCAGGCGGCGATCGGCGCGGAGGAGGGGGGCCATGTCCCGACGGGTGACCCAGTGGATTTGGGCGTCGGGGAAGTGTTGGAGGATGTCGTCGATGACGCGCATGCACTGGAGGATGTCGCCGATGGAGCTGAAGCGGATGATGAGGAACTTGGTCATGGTGGTTTGCTTTGGGGGCAAATGTAGTGAAAAGGCGGTTTGTTCGGGTAAAAGCTGTACATTCGTCGGCTGTAAACTATGTAAGGTGATGAAAAAACATGTTCCAAATTTGGTTACCTGCTTGAATGTCACGTGTGGCGCGGCGGCGGTTTTTCTCGCGATGCGGGGGCGGGTGTTCGAGGCTGGCGCGCTGGTGTTGCTGGCCATGGTGTTTGATCTTTTCGACGGGTTGCTGGCGCGGTGGCTGGGCGCGAGTTCGGCGCTGGGCCGGGAGCTGGACTCGCTGGCGGATGCCGTGAGTTTTGGCGTGGCGCCGGCGCTGCTGGCTCACGCGCTGTTGCTGGACGCGCTGGGGGAGGAGGCGGCGGGATGGTGGGGCGCGTTGGCGTACTTGCCGGTGATGATCCCGGCGTTTTCGATTTACCGGCTGGCCTCGTTTAATCTTGACACGCGACAGACGCACGCGTTTATCGGTATGCCGACGCCGGCGCACGCGTTGTTCTGGGTGTCGTTGCTTTTCTCCCGGCGTTACGCCCCGGGGTTGCACGAGGCGGTGTGGGGCAGCCCGTGGGTGTTGAGCGGTTGCGTGGTGTTGTTTTCCGCTTTACTGGTTTCGGGGTTGCCGATGTTCTCGTTGAAGTTTGTTTCTTTCGGGTGGAGGGCCAATTGCTGGTGTTACTCCTACGCGCTTCTTGCCTTGCTGTTGTTGTTGCTGGTCGGGGTGGGCGCGGTTTCGTTCCTGGTGCCGCTGTACGCGGGCGTGGCGGTGGCTGGAGTGCTTGTCAGGGGACCGGGGTGTAGTCGACGAAGTCGTGACGGGGCGAGACGATGACGGGTCTGCCGGTGACGACGCGTTCCCTGGGCGCGGGTTGCATGGTGGCGCTCTCGACGTGGCGCGCGGGGAGGAAGACGTCGGACTGGGAGATCGTGATGATGCCGGCGATGATGGCCGCGGAGATGCCGTAGCCGAAGACGCGCGTCATGAGTCTTGACCCGACGCGCAGTTCTCCCGTCTCGCGCCTCGACAGCACGACGGGCGACATGCCGGTGGCGTCCGTGGCCAGGTGAAATTCCGGGGATTCGAGGGTGACGCGCCTGCCCCTGCCAAGCGCGAAGACGCCGATGGAACCGAGCGCGACGGTCTCGCCGCGTTGCAGTCGCTCTACCAACGCGTCGCGAAAGCGAGTTACTCGCGCGCGGGCTTTTCTCGCGTCGATGTTTTCCCGTTGTGCCACCCACCCGACAAGCATCCCGTCGTCGTGCCACGCGTAGGGGTTGAACGCGACACTCTTCGACGGGGGCAGCAGCACCCCTTTCCTGACGGCGGCGCTCTCGTGCCGCGTGACGAGCATGCCGAACCCGGGGACGATGACTTGATCGTGCAGGTACACGAGCTCTTCGATGTATGTGACGAACGTTTCCATGTCGCGAAGGTAGCAAAAAAGCGACGCGAAGGTTGTCCCTCGCGCGCTTTCGAGCGAATAATTTGTACCTTCGTGCCGCTAAATAGAACATTAACTCATCCATCAGAAACATGAAAATACTTGTTACAGGAGGCACGGGGTACATCGGATCGCACACCGTGGTGGAATTACAACAGGAGGGGTTCGAGGTCGTTATCGCGGACAATCTCTCGAACTCGAACATCGGCGCGCTCGACGGGATCGAACGTATCACCGGCCAACGCCCGCTCTTCGCCCGCGTTGATCTGACCGACGCCGCGACCACGCGAGAGCTATTCGCCAATCACCGGGACACCCGCGCGATCATACACTTCGCCGCGCTCAAGGCCGTGGGGGAGTCCGTGGAGAAGCCCCTGGAGTACTACGCGAACAACTTGAACTCCCTGATCAACGTCGTCGCCGGGGCGCGGGAATTCGGCGTCCCCGGCCTGGTGTTTTCCTCCTCGTGCACGGTTTACGGGCAGGCGGAAACGCTCCCCGTGACCGAATCCACGCCGCGCCGCGCCGCCGAGTCGCCCTACGGGAACACCAAGATGATGTGCGAGGACATCCTCAAGGACGTGGCGCGGGTGGAGCCGCGCTTGAACATTATCGCCTTGCGCTATTTCAACCCTATCGGCGCGCATCCATCTGCCGCGATCGGCGAGTTGCCGGTGGGAGTGCCGAACAACCTTATCCCCTTTCTCACGCAGGTGGCGGCAGGGATACGCGACGAGTTGCGCGTCTTCGGCGATGACTACAATACTCCCGACGGCTCGGCTGTCCGCGATTACATCGACGTGGTGGATCTCGCGAGGGCGCACGTGGTGTCGATCCGCCGTTTGCTGGAGGGGAAGAACGCGCGCAATCACGAGTATTTCAACATCGGCACGGGCCGCGGGCTGTCTGTCCTGGAAATCATCCGCGCGTTCGAGCGGGCCACGGGCGTGCCGGTGAACTACCGGATCGTGGAGCGCCGACCCGGCGACATCGAGAAGGTGTGGGCAGACACGACGCTGGCCAACAAGACGCTCGGCTGGAAAGCAACCACTCCCATCGAGGAGACACTGCGCAACGCCTGGCGCTGGCAGCAATCCCTGCGGTAGGCGTCTTCACGCGTACAAGAGGCCTCTCGCGAGAGCGGGAGGCTTTTTCATGCCATCATGGGAGGGGGGCGTTACGGGACGAGGCGGACTTGTCCGGCGTCGGGGCACTCTTGGAGGAGCGCGGAGATGGATTTGTTGAGGGTCGGGTGGATAAACGAGGGGAGGAGTTCGGCGAGCGGCGCGAGGACGAAACGGCGGGCGGCCAGGCGGGGATGCGGGATGATGAGGTCGGGGAGGTTCGCGACGCGCGAGCCGTGAAAGAGAATGTCGACGTCGATGACGCGGGAAGCGTAGCGGGTGGAAGGATCGCGTTGGCGTCCCATCTGCTGTTCGACGCGCGCGCAGAGTTGCAGGACGGCGGTGGGGGCGAGCGCGGTGCGGTAGACCACCACCTGGTTATAAAAGGGGACGTCGGCGCTGAATCCCCAGGGGTCGCTCTCGTACAGGGAGGATCGCTGCACCTCCTCCCCGGCAGCGGACGCGAGAGAGATTGCCTGCCGGATATTCCCGGCGCGATCCTCCATGTTGCTCCCGAAGATCAGCACCAGTTGTTCGGGGTCACGCATAGTTCTTTTTATAGTAGGGTTTCTTTCCTCCATTAGCTTTCCCCTGGGGTTTATTTCCCTGGGGGTTGTTATTAGGCTGTTGATACTTGTTGCCTTTCTTTTGCGGGACGTCCTTAAACCGCGGCAGCGCGAGGCCCTCCGGTATCTCGATATGCTCGCCGTACATGGCCCGGATGTCGCTAAAGATCCGTTCATCTTCGACGGACTCGCTATTCCATGCCAGGAACGACTTTTTCATGTGGTGAGCCGCGAGCACGAGGAGGTCTTTCTTTTGTTCATTGTCCGGGAGTTCCTTCATTTTCTGGATCATTTTCTCGGTCATGCCCCCGTAATGTTTCAGTTTGACGCGTTGTCTCTCGTAGCCCATGTGATCCGGTTTCCTGGTCAGGCTCTCTCGCGAGGGTGCGGGGTAGGGGGTATCGATGTCGAGGTTAAACCCGGACATGACGGCGAGGTGGTCCCACAACTTGTGTCGGAAGTCGAGCACGTCGCGCAGGTGCGGGGAGAGGTTTCCCATCACGTTGATCACTGTTTTTGCTGCCCGGGTTCGTTCCTCCCGGTCTTCGATGGTCATCAATTCGTCCACCATCGTTTGGACGTGCCGCCCGTACTCCGGGAGGGGTAATCTTTTTCTTTGAGTATTATAGTCCATTGTGGAATTAGTTTGTAAAAACTTCACGCGGGGGAGGGGCCTCTTGGCGTCTTTTATTCATCCTCGGGTGTGCCGTCGTGATTTGTATTTATTCAAACGCGGGGCAAATGTACGTAGAATTTTCTTTGTTTCTCGCGTCTCGCGTTACTTTTCCGCGGAGAGTTTGGCAAATTTTAGCAGCAGCACCTTCATGCCGTGTCTCGGGAAGTACACGCGGGCCTTCCGGTTGCTTCCCGCGCCGTCGACGCTTGCCACCTTGCCGGTGCCGAAGCCGGGGTGATGGACGACCTGTCCCGGCTCGACCTCTTCCGGGGCGATGGGTTGGAGGCGCGAGAGGTCGGCCTCGCTCTCGGGGATGAGGTGTGGCGCGGACGGCAGGTGAATCGCGGGGCGTTGTTGTCGCGGGGGAGTGGCGCGGGTGGCGATAAATTCCGGGGCGATCTCGCTGATAAAGCGCGAGGGGCGGGGGGAGGTCACTTCGCCGTTGTGGTAGCGGCTGAGGGCGTGGGAGAGGATCAGGCGTTTCTCGGCGCGGGTGAGGGCGACGTAGAAGAGGCGTCGTTCTTCCTCGAGGGCGGGCGGCGCGTACGCGCTTTGTATCGAGGGGAAGAGGGACTCTTCCAGGCCGACGACGCAGACGGTGGGGAATTCTAATCCCTTGGCCGAGTGGACGGTCATGAGGGTCACTTTCGGGGTATCGTCGGGGCGTTCATTGTCCTGGTCGGTGAGGAGGGCGATCTCGGAGAGGTAGCGCGCCAGTCGATCCTCTTCCCCGGATCGCCGGGCGGTTTCCGAGAACTCCTTGATGGCGCTGAGCAGTTCCTCGACGTTCTCTTTTCGCGACACGCCTTCGGGGGAGCTGTCGGCGGAGAGGTCGGCGATGACGCCGGCGGCGGCGGCGAGGTGGCGGGCGACGAGGTACGCGCTTTCGTTGGTTGCCATCGCGGCGCACTCGTCGATCATTTCCCTGAACGCGATGACTCTCCGGGTGGTAGCGGGCGCGAGTCCGGCTCGTTCGGCTTGTTCCAGCGCCTGGTAGAGGGTCGCGTCGCGTTCTCGCGCGACGCTCCGGAGGTGTTCCACGGAGGTATCGCCGATGCCCCGGCGGGGGTAGTTGATGACGCGCCGGAGGGACTCCTCGTCGTCCCTGTTGACCGTCAGGCGGAGGTACGCCAGCATGTCCTTGACCTCTTTGCGCTGGTAGAAGGAGGTGCCGCCGTAGACGCGGTAGGGGATGTTCTGCCGGCGGAGGATCTCCTCGAAGAGGCGCGACTGGGCGTTCGTGCGGTAGAGGATGGCGAAGCGGCCGTAATCCTGCTGTTCGTCGCGGGCGAGTCGCTGGATCTCGCCGACCACCTGGAGGCTCTCCTCGCGATCGGAGAGCGCCCGGATGATTTTTATTTTTTCTCCTTCTTCGTTGTTCGAGAACAGCTCTTTAGGTATCTGTTCGGTGTTGCGCGCGATGACGCTGTTCGCCGCGCCGACGATGGTCGTGGTCGAGCGGTAGTTTTGTTCGAGCTTGTAGAGGGAATATTCGGGATAATCGTTCTTGAAGTTGAGGATGTTCTCGATGCGGGCGCCCCGGAAGGAGTAGATGCTTTGGGCGTCGTCGCCGACGACGCACAGGTTATGGTGCTGCTCGGCGAGTCGTTTAATGATCAGGTATTGCGAGTAGTTGGTGTCCTGGTACTCGTCGACGAGGATGTACTCGAACTTCTGCTGGTACTTTTCCAGCGCGTCCGGGAAGTCCCTGAAGAGGATATTGGTCTGGAGGAGGAGGTCGTCGAAGTCCATCACGTTATTTCTCTTGCAGCGGTTGGCGTAGAACCTGTATATCTCGTGAATGGCTGGTTTCTTGGCGATTTTGTCCGACTGCCGGATGGTCTCGGAGGCGGCGTAGGCGTCGGGGGTGACGAGCATGTTCTTGGCCATCGAGATCCTGGAGTGCACGTCGTGGGGTTTGTACAGCTTGTCGTCGAGGTGGAGGTCGCGGACGATTTCCTTGATCATGTTCCTGGAATCCTGCGCGTCGTAGATGGTAAAGTCGGGCGAGAAACCGATCGCGGGGGCTTCCGCGCGCAGGATCCTGCCGAAGATCGAGTGGAAAGTGCCCATCCAGAGGTGCGCGGCCTGGTTTTCACCGACCAGCGCGTCCACGCGGCGTTGCATCTCCCTGGCGGCCTTGTTGGTGAAGGTCAGCGCGAGGACGCGGTAGGCGGGCACTCCCTTGCCGAGCAGTTGGGCGACGCGGTAGGTCAGCACGCGGGTTTTCCCGGAACCGGCCCCGGCGATTACCAGGGCCGGCCCGTCGGTGTTGATGACGGCTTGTAATTGGCTGCTGTTTAGTTCACGAGTGAAATCCACGGTATGTTTTTTTGATTGTCTGACGCGAAGGTAGTAAAAGGAGTCGGATCGGGAAAAACTTTCATCGGGCCGCGTGTTTGGGCCGCCCCCAATCCAATTTGGGCCGCCCCCAATTCAATTGGGAACGTTCCCAATCCAATTGGGATTGGTCCCAATCCAATTGGGATTGGTCCCAATTCGACGCGAGACGACCATAAACACTATGTAAATGACCCTTGAAGGCGCTGGGAATTAGTCGAATGCTTCGGCGCGGAGGGTTTCGACCTCGTCGATGGTGGTCGGGATGTACTTGCCGAGGCGACGGGCGCCGTCGGCGGTGATGAGGTAATCTTCCTCGTTGCGGATGCCTCCGACGTGCATGTATGGCGCGATCCTGTTGTAGCGGATGAACTGCTCGAAGCGTTTTTCGGCGCGCCAGCGGTCGACGAGTTCGGGGATGAAATAGATCCCGGGTTCGATGGTGAGGACGAATCCGGGTTCGAGGGGCCGGGCCAGCCGGAGGGATTTCAGTCCGAAGAGCGCGCTTTTGGGCTGGCCGTCGTATCCTACCCAGAGTTCGCCGAGGTTTTCCATGTCGTGGACGTCGAGTCCCATCATGTGTCCCGTGCCGCAGGGGAAAAAGAGGGCGTGGGCGCCGGCGCGGACGGCCTCGGCGGTGTCTCCGGTCATGAGTCCGATGGCTTTCATGCCCTCGACGATGGCGGCGGCGGCGATGAAGTGGACGTCGCGGAAGGGGACGCCGGGGCGCAGGGCGGCGACGGCGGCGCGGTGGGCCTGGAGCGCGACGTCGTAGATGACGCGCTGCGGGGAGGTGAAGCGGCGGCCGACGGGGAAGGTGGAGGAGAGGTCGCCGGCGTAGTGCATGGGGTTTTCGGCGCCGGCGTCGAGGAGGAAGAGGTTGCCCTTTTTGCAGGTGTTCCCGTGATGGTGGTTGTGGAGGGTCTGGCCGTTGATGGTGGCTATGACGGGGAAGGCGAGCTGGAAGTCTTCGCAGAGGGCGGCGGCGGTGACGGCGGCGGCGACTTCCGATTCTTTCATGCCGGGGCGGGTGACGCACATGGCGGCGAGGTGCATTTCGGCGGAGACGTCCACGGCCTGTTCGATCTGCGCGATTTCCTCGGTGGTCTTGTAGGCGCGTTGGTTAACGACGGCGCGGACGAAGGGGATGGAGGCCTGGGCGCGTTGCTGTTCGGGGGGGATGTCGAGGAGGTCGAGGAGTTGGACGCGGTGGTCTCCGCGGTAGGGTGGGAGGTAGTGGACGGGGCGTTGGGCGGCGCGGGCGTCGGCGATGCACCGGTGGAGCTGGGCCGCGGGGGCGGTGTGGAGGATGCCTGACAGGGCGGCTTCCTGCTGGATGGTGGGGAGGGTGCCTGTCCAGACGATGTCGTCGATGGTGGCCTCGTCGCCGAAGATGGTTTCTGTTCCCTCGTCGGCGTCGATGATGGCGGTGAGGCCGGGCCGGTCGAGTCCGAAGAAGTAGAGGAAGGTGGAGTCCTGGCGGAAGGGGTAGGTGTTGTCGGCGTAGTTGGCGCCCGATTCGTTGTTTCCCGCGAAGAGGATCAGGCCGCGACCGATCTCGCTGGCGAGGCGCGCGCGCCTTTGTTGGTAGGTTTCTTTGTTGAACATGTGTTATCGTTTACGTGAATATTGCTGTTCCATGAATTCTTTTGGCAGTATGCCGAATTGTGCCTGGAAACACTTGGCGAAGTAGGAGGGGGCGTTGAATCCCACCATGAAACTGATTTCGTTGACCTTGTGTTCTCCTGTTTGGAGGTATTCGGCGGCTTTCTTGAGTCGGGCGAGGCGGATAAAATCGTTCGGGGTAAGGCCGGTGACGGCCTTGACTTTGGCGTAGAGGAGGGTGCGGCTGGTGCCGGTGAGTCTCGCGAGCTGGTCGACGGAGAAGTCGGGGTTCGAGAGATTGTCTTGTATGCAGTCGTTTAGTTTGGCGAACCATCGTTCGTCGGACTTGTTTCCGGCGACGGCGCGAATGGGGGT
Organism: Odoribacteraceae bacterium; assembly: GCA_031257615.1. Taxonomy (GTDB): domain Bacteria; phylum Bacteroidota; class Bacteroidia; order Bacteroidales; family Marinifilaceae; genus JAIRKS01. The sequence continues at coordinate 17,313 of JAIROI010000086.1, read as the reverse complement.
GAAGGGTTGCCCGGCGAAGCTCCTGCGGAGTTTGTTTCTGTTCTCGAGGAGGCTGGACACCTGGGCGTCAAGGTAGTTGGCGGGGACGGGTTTCTCGATGTAGACGTCGGCGCCCTTTTCGAGGGCATCGAGTTTGGAGGCGGCGTCGCTTTTGGCGGTGAGGAGGACGACGGGGATGTGGGAGAGTCGGATGTCGTTTTTGACGTGCTCGCAGAGCTGGAGGCCGTCCATGACGGGCATCATGATGTCGGTGATGATGACGTCGACGGTATTCTCTTTGAGAATCTTGAGGGCCTTTTGCCCGTCGGGGGCGGTGCAGACGTGGTACTTTCTCCCGAAGACGCGCACGAGGTAGACGATGTATTCCTCGTTGTCCTCGACGATGAGCACGGTGCCTTGTTTCTTTGCCGCGTGGGCGTCTTGGCGGGTGTTTTCGCACGCGTCGCTGTTTTTTTCCGGCAAGCCGGGTGGGCGGGCGGCTGTCGGAATGACGAGGGTGAAGCGGGTGTAGGCGTTTCGCTCGCTCTCGACGCGGACGGTGATATTCATTCTTTTGGCGAGGAGTTGGACGATGGAGAGTCCGATGCCGAAGCCGGTAGCGAGCTGGTGTTGTGCTTTTCTCCCCTGGTAGAAGAGGGTGAAGATGTTCTCTCGTTCTTTTTCGCTGATGCCGGCGCCGTTGTCTTCGACGGTGACGAGGATGGATTCCCCGGTTGGCTCTTCCTCGACGGATACTCGCAGGCGGTCTCGGGTGAATTTGAGGGCGTTGGTGAGGAGGTTACTGATCATTTTGGTGAGCGCCTCCCGGTCGGAGAAGAGGAGGAGTGGGGGGTGTTCCGGGAAGGAGGTTTCGAGGCGGACGCCGTGCTGGAGAATGGTGGGCGCGAAGCGGCGGGTGGTGGTTTCGACCAACTCGATGATGTCGAAGGAGGTGTTTTTGATCGCGTAGAGGTCTTGCTCGACTTTCGTGAAGTCGAGGATTTGATTGCTGAGGTCGAGCAGGCGTTCGCTGTTTTTCTTGATGACGTCGAGGTCGTCTTGTATCTCGTCGGGGAGGTCTTGTCGCTTGAGGATGGCCTCGACGGGGGCCAGGATCAGGGAGAGCGGGGTGCGAATTTCGTGGGTGATGTTGGTGAAAAGGGAGAAGCGGGCCTCGTGCAGGTCGCGTTCGTTTTCGTAGTGCATCATTTCGATCTTGCTCTGGTGGGAGCGTTTGAGGCGTTTGAGCAGCAGCAGGTAAACGGCGACGAGGGTGCAGATGAATAGCGTGACGTAGACGAAGAACATCACGCCGGTGGCCCACCAGGGGGGCAGGACGATGACGCGGAGGGTGGCCTCGCGGGGGTTCCACTTGCCGTCGTTGTTGCAGGCGGCGACGCGGAAGAGGTAGTCGCCGGGGGAGAGGTTGGTGTAGGTGGCCTTGTTGTCCCGGTGGTCGGTGTATGACCAGGTTTTGTCGAAGCCTTGCAGGATGTAGCGGTATTTGTTCTTGGAGGGGGCGCGGAAGCTGGTAGCGACAAACTCGATGGCGAAGCCGCTCTGGTCGTGCGGCAGGGTGACTTTCATGGACTTGTCGAGGGGTCTCGCGGTTTCTTCGTTGGAGAGGCGGAAGGCGGTGAAGGCGACGCGCGGGAGTACGTCGTTGTCGCGGATGTCGCGGGGGAGGAAGCGGTTGAAGCCGTTGCTGCCGCCGATGTAGAGGTGGCCGGAGGAGGCGCGCGTCCAGGTGTTGGTGGAGAAGGGGTGGCAGAGGAGGCCGTCTTCCTCGTCGTAGAGGCGGGCGGCGCTGTCGCGGGTGTTGTAGCGGAGGAGTCCGTCGCTGGTGACTAACCACAATTCGTTGACTCCGGGGATGATCGAGAAGATGTTGCCGTGGGCGTCAAGGACGGGGCCGGTGCATCGCGTAGAGGCGCCGCGACGCGCGTCGTAGAGGTAGAGTCCGTGGCCGGAGGTGCCGACGAAGAGCTTGTCGCGGGCGATGCAGAAGGTGGGCACCATCTCCGGGAGTCCCGTGTGCTCGTTCGAGTGGAAGGTGATGGAGTCGGTTTCGAGGTTGATACTCACGAGGCCTTTGCCCTGGGAGGCGATCCAGAGGGTGCGAAAATCGTCTTCTTCCATCTGCTCGACGTAGCTGTTGAAGCCGAAGTCGGCGACGATGGAAAAACGCCCCTGGCGAGGGTCGTAGGCCCTGACGCCTGTCTGCGTGCCGATCCACAGGCGCCCGTCGCCGTTTTTGTAGAAGGAGTAGACGCTCTTGGCGTCCAGTCCGCGGGTGTCGCCGGGGTAGTGGAGGACGCGGCCGGTGGCGAGCGAAAGACGGTAGATACCAGCCCCGTAGGTGCCTACCCACAGCTCGTCGCGGTCGGCGTGGAGGGCTTGCACCTTCACGTCCGGGTTGTCCTTGTCGAGGGTCACTGCCGAGAAGGTTCCGCGGCGCGGGTCGTACCTGAAGAGGCCCCTGTCGTCGGTGCCGATCCAGATGCTGCCGTCCGCACCTTCGCGCAATTCGTTGACGATCCGCCCTCCCAGCCCCCGCGCGCCGGCGCCGCGCGTGTAGAATTCAAAGAGCGGGCCGCCCGGCGACAGGTAGTTGAGGCCCCCGCAGTAAGTTCCCACCCAGATGCCTCCCTCGCGGTCTTCGAGGATCGAGTAGACGAAATCGTCGTTGAGGCCCGCCGGCGATTCATCCCGGCAAGAGCGCGTCGCGTGGCTGCCGTCGGAGACGTTGTAGATGGTCAGGCCGACGTCCGAACCGATGTACAGGGAGCCGTCGCGCGCCTCCATGATAAAGTGCACGTTGCGCAACAGGCCCGAGAGGTGGGAGGTAGTGGAGCCGCGGCCCGGGTCGTACCTGAAGAGGCCGTTGTCACACGCCCAGATGTTTCCGTAGGAGTCTTCGCACAGGGCGTAGATGGATCGCGCTTCTTTGCCCGTCGCCTCGTCGCGCAGGGTGGCGCGCGCGAAGCGGTCGTCCGCAGGGATGTACCTGTACATGCCGAGGCCGTTCGTGGCCACCCATACCGTTCCGTCGTGGGTGACGAGGATTTTTGTTCCCAGGTCCGAGGGGATGGAGCGCGGGTCGTCGTCGCGGGTGTAATGGCGCGTCTTCCCGGTGACGAGGTCGTGCCTGTAAAGGCCGTTCCCGTAGGTGGTTATCCACAGCCCGCGCTCGTGATCTTCTTTGATGGAATAGACGATGTTCTTGCGCCACTTGCAACTGATGTCGCACTCGCCCTCCGGGTGTCCGTGCTGCAGGGGGAAGGGGGTGAAGCGCTCCGCGAAGGGGTCGAGGCGGTAGACGCCGTTCTCCGTGCCCACCCATATCTCGCCCGTCGACGCCTCGTGCAGGGCGTGCACGTTGTTGTTGCCGAGGGAGGTCGAGTCGCCGGGGATATACCGGAAGGTTTTGAAACTCTTCGAGTCGAAGCGGTTCAGGCCGTCCGGGGTGCCGCACCAGAGGAAGCCCGAGGAGTCCTGGATCATGCAAAGCGCGTTGTTGTTGGAAAGCCCGTCGCGCGTGGTGTAGTGCCGAAAGGAGAGATCCTCGCCGTGAACGAGCGTCGCGGTGAGCAGACAGTATAGGAGGACATAGGTTTTCGCGTTCATCTCCACCGGTTTGTTATGAGAAGGTACTCTGCGTTCGGTTTTTGTCTTCCCGCGTTTCGCGAGAAGCGCCGCCAAGTTAGAAATAATTCTCCCGCTCGCCAAATCCACCGGGGATTTTCTCGACCCCCCCGCTAAAAAGAGCGAGCCGCGCGACGGCATGTCGCGCGGCTCGCACCTATTGTTTGCGCTACTCTTTCGCGCTCACTGTCACTTGATCACCGTGACTTTTTCCAGCGTGATCCCGCTGGAGAGGAACTCCTCTTTCACGGGTTCGTTGCGCGTGTAGTCGGTGGAGAGGTATTTTTTGCTGTCGTCGGCGAAGACGGTCACCACGACGGCGTCCTTCCCGAGCATGTTTTGCGCCTTTACCGCGCCGAGGAAGTTGCCCCCGGAGGAGATCCCCACGCCAAGACCGAGCACGCGGGCAAGCATTTGCGCCATGATGATCGAGTCGCCATCGTCCACCTGGATGATCTCGTCCAGCTTGTCCAATTTCACGATCGAGGGGATAAATTCGTCGGAGATGCCCTGGATACGGTGTTTCCCGACTTTATACCCGGTGCTCATCGTGGGGGAGTTAGACGGCTCCAGCGGGAAGACTTTCACGCGCGGGTTAACGTTTCTGAGGTGGTGTCCGACGCCCATGATGGTGCCTCCTGTTCCCACGCCGGCGACGAAAGCATCGGGGACCTGCTCCAGTTGAATGAGTTGCGAGACGATTTCGGGGCCGGTCGTGGTGGCGTGGGCCTCGCAGTTTTTCTCGTTGTCGAACTGCCTGGGCAGGAAGACCCCGTCGGGGTTCTCTTTCTTGCACTTCTCGGCCATCGCGATGCTTCCGAGGAAGCCTCCTTCTTCGGGGGTCACGAGGCGGATGTTCGCCCCGAAGCTCTTGATGAGGTTGATCCTTTCGGCGCTCATCCAGTTGGGCATGAAGATGGTAACTTCGTGGCCCATCGCTCTCCCGAGGGCGGAGAAGGAGATGCCGGTATTCCCGCTGGTGGCTTCCATGATGTGCATCCCGGGACGCAATTCGCCCGTTTGGTACGCGTAGTTCAGGATATGGTATGCCATGCGGTCTTTGATGCTTCCCGTCAGGTTATGGTACTCGGCCTTAGCGTACAGCGAGCGTCGTTCCCTGTTGATCGAGTAATCGATCTTGAGCAGGGGGGTATTCCCGATGATCGACTTCAGGCCGAGAAGTCGTTTTTTAATGTCTGGTGTTGTCATATCTCTTGTTTTTGATGAGTTGCGCGAAGATACGAAATAACTTACAGGTTCTGTCGCCGGTATTTCCAGTAACAGGCGGCGTAGCAGACGACTACATACGCGATGGCCGCGATGATAAAGACCTGTTCCGACAGCCCGGCGTCTGCCCTCACTATCCGGTAGGCCGGCAGTTCCAGCAGGTGTTCCGAGGAGGCCAGCGGGAGCAGGTGGCCCCACGACCCGAGGTCTCTCGTGAATCTTTCCAACACGTTCTCCGCCAGGAGCGCGTAGATGGCAAGGATAGCTATCGTGATGGCCGATCGCCTGAGAAGGAGCGAGAGGAGCAGCGCCGCGCCGAGGAACATCATCGCGTGGAGGAAAAGATACACGATGTACTTGATTCCCGCGAAGGAGAAGGGGGTAGTGACGTCGTCGCCGACGAGTGCGGTCACCGCGAAGGCAAGGAGGCTCGACAGGAGGGACAACAGTACCACAAGAAGCGCTTTCCCAGTGACATACTGGTCGCGGCTTAACCCGTTGATCACGTTTTGTCGGTTGGTCCGGTAGGTATATTCCGCGCAGGTGTGCATGATCAGCGCCAGCGCCGGGATGGCCAGCAGGAACGACATGATAAAGGAGACGCTATGCCACGCCCCGGGGAAGGTAAACGGCAGAATATGTTGTATTTGTGACTGTTCCTCCCCCATCCCTTTCACCAGGTGGCATATCCCGAACGCGCTTACCGCGAACAGTGCCAGGAGGATGAGGAAGGGGATGTTCCGCCTCAATTTTAGGATCTCTATATATATAAGGTGTATCATGGTTGCATTATTTCGTGAGTTCCAAGAAAGTTGATTCGAGGTTGTGGCCTTTTGTCACCAGCCGTTCGAGCACGATCCCGCGACCGAAACAATAGCGGTTCACCTCTTTAGCGGTCACCTCCCCGGGTCTGCACGCGATGATCGCGACGCCTTCCGCCGTCACCTCGATCACCGCCACGCCTTCCATTTCGCCCAGCACGCGCGCGAGTTTTTCGGCGTCATCTCCAGCGACTTCCATCGTGGTAGCCTCGTCGTGTCGCGCCAGCACTTCTTTCATTTCTCCCTCGGCCAGCAGCACGCCTTTTCTCAGGATGGCCACGTGCGTGCACACTTTCTCGACCTCGTCCAGCAGGTGGCTTGCCAGGATCACCGTGCAGCCGCGTGCGGCTATTTGCTTGATGATCTGACGGATCTCCGAGATGCCTTCCGGGTCAAGCCCGTTGGTAGGTTCGTCCAGGATCACCACCCGCGGGTCGTTAAGCAGGGCGGCGGCGATGGCCAGCCGTTGTTTCATCCCGAGGGAGAAGGTCTTGAACTTATCGTGTTGTCTGTCTGACAGTCCCACCTGTTCCAGCGCCTCGCGAACGCTTTTCGTGCTGACCCGTTTCACGCGGGCGACGATCTCCAGGTTGTGACGCGCCGAGAGGTAGGGGTAGAAGTTCGGGGTCTCGAGCAGTACGCCCATTTTTCGCCTCACCTCGTGCGGTTTACGCGTTTCGTCGAACAGCCGGTACGAGCCTGTCGTGGCCTTCAGCGCGTCGGTGACGATCCCCAGGAGGGTGGTCTTCCCGCTGCCGTTAGGCCCCAGGATGCCGTAGACGGAGCCGGCGGGCACGGCGATCGACACGCCCTTGAGGGCCGTGACGGACGCGTAGCGTTTCGTGATCCCGTTTGTCGTTAATACATTCATACTAATTTATTCTACGTGTTATTCGCGAGGGGGTCGCGCTTACGATTCTCGCGTTTTAAGCGCCGCGAAGTTAAAGGAAATATTCGAATCGCACAGGATTCGTGACAATTTGTTTCGGGCAACGCGCCGCGCGGGTTATTCCACCACGCGCTCGTCTTCGGTGTAGCAGGTGAAGATGCCGTTGGCGCCCTCGATGTTTCCGGCGAGCGGGGCGGGGGAGATGATACTGCCTTGTTGCGCGCTATTGGCCTCGTTGAGAGAGATTTGGTAGGAATAACAGGCGCGACTGACGCCCCGGAGGATGACCCGCGCGCCGGTGGCTTCTTCGGGGAGCGAGAGGGAGCGTTCAACGACGGATCGCGGGACGGAGGCGCTGTAATCGAGGAGGGTAGAGACGGCGTCGAGGGTTTCGTTGCCGCGAAGAGGCTGGAGGATGTAGATGTAGTAGTTCGAGGAGGGGTTGCCGGATACCCGGAAGCGGATGGTTACCAGGTTGTTGTCGCGACGAACGGAGTCGATGGCGACGGGGGCCGGCACGATGTCGCGGGCCGTGATTTCCCGGCGATCGGGGGTCGAGACGCGGAGGAAGATCGAGTCGACGTCTGTCCGCATCGTCCGGTGGCTGCCGTAATTATATGGTAGTCTGCCGCTTCCGGGGAAGATGTCGAAGCGAAGGTTGATCGTGTCGCCGGCAACGATTGTCGCGTCGAGCGGCAGGTCGAGGTCGGGGGTGAGGGTCTCGTCGAGGGGGAGGGAGCGCGTGGCGGTGAGGCGAAAGGGTTCGCCGGGGACGCAGTAACACTCTATGTAGTAGTCTCTTTCGTCGTTCCCGACGTTTGGCGTCGGCAGGGTATCTGTCGGCAGGCATCCGGCGGCGAGGAAGAGTAAGAGGAGGGTGAACGCGCTCGTTTTCATGGCTTACCGGTTTACGCGAATGGAGAGGTGGGGGATGAAGGGGAGGAGGATTTTGGAGCGCGGGACAAGTTTTTGGTACACTCCGTCAGCCTCTTCGGGCTGGAGGTAGATGAACGAGGGGTTCGGGTGGTTGTAGAGGTTGTAGGCCCCGACGGTCACCCGGATCGTGAAGGGGCCGCGCGAGAATACCCGATCAATTCCTACGTCAAGCCGGTGGTTGGCAGGCAGTTGGTAGTTGTATCGTTCTTTGTACAGAGGGATGATCACCGGGGTTTGGTCGCTGTCCGCGAGGTTTCTCGCGATCACGATTCCCGTGGGAAGTGTTGCGCGCACCCCGGAGGAGTAGCTCCAGAGGGCGGTGAAGGACAGGCGCGGCGCGAGGGTCGCAAAGAGGTTAAGGACAACGTGATGCTTCACATCGTAGGGCGGGAAGAAGGGCCGCCCGTCGTTGATTGCCGCGAAGGTGCGCGTGGAGGTCGAGAGGGTGTAGTTGCCCCTGGCATGTAGGCCGCCTTGGTGGTATGAGAGATTGATTTCCATGCCTTTGGCTTCGCCTTTGCCCTGAATTTGTCGTTCGCCGGCGGCATCGTAGCTGGTCGCGGGTTTGCGGGTGAAATCTTTTACGTTTTGCATGTTCTTGTGGAATACTCCGACCTGTATACCAAGGTGTTCGCTTACTTGCAGGCTCGCCCCGGCGGAGATTTGCCGGCACGTGGCGGGCTTGTCTCCTTTCCCGAGGGGATACCAGATGTCGACCGGGGTCTTGACCGTGAAGTAGGGGTAAAGTCCCAGGAACTGAGCAGTTTTGGCGTAGTCTACCCACGCGGCTACCTTCTCCCCGCCCCACGTGATTTTGATTCTCGGGGAGGCGACCGTCGCCCGCGTTTCTCCCCGGTACGCCTGGAGGCTTACACCGGCTTGCAGTTCAAGGCTTTCTGTCAGCCGCGTCGTCGCGTCCGCGTAGGCTTCTGCAAGCGCAAAACTCTTGTCGGAGCTTTTAAACAGCAAGTTACCCAGCGCGTCTTCCCGGTTGGCGGTTTGGAAGCGGTCGTGTTCGCCTCTCACCCCGACTTGTAGGCTCGCGCCTCTTGCAAGAACCTGAGAATAAGCTACTCTTGCCATCTGCGCCCAGTAGCGGTTGCCTCCTCCCATCGGGACGCTCCCCGACGTTCCTCCCTCGCTGAAGGCGGATCGGGCGCCGACTTGCAGCGTCCACGTGCCGCCACCGCTGCCGCTTCTCGTCGCCAAGGCGTTGCCGGAGAGGGTGTTCCAGCGAAAGTGATAGCGCGAGTTGACCCCGGCGTCCATCTCCAGGTCGTCAAACGTGATCAGGCCAAACAGGGAGGCGCGCCACCGCGGGGAAAGGCGGACGTCGGCGGCTAGCGTGAAATCCTGGAACGCGTAGTCCGGCATCATGTTTGTATTGTCCTCACTCTTACGGTTGTAAACACTGGCCACGGGCTGCAACGAGGAGACGCGCGCCGAAACGCCATAGGCAGCTCGACCGCCCCAGACGCGCCCCTTCGCCTTCGCGGAGGAGGAGAGCAGGCCGAGTGTCACTTCTCCCTCGCGGCCCTCGCCGCCACCCGTTTCCGGCCTCATATCCAGGTAGGAAGAGAGGAATCCGTTGTATCGCGCCGGGAATCCGCTTTTGTAGAGAGTGACGTTTCCGAGGATGTACGGGTCGAAGGTGGAGAGGATGCCGGTCAGGTGGTCCGGATCGGCGATAGGCATCCCCCGAACAAAATAACCGTTCTCGTGGCTGTTCCCACCCCTGACGTAAATTCCTGAGTTAAAAGGATTCGTGGTGATGACTCCCGGCAATGTCGCCAGGTATTTGAGCACGTCCCGCTCGCCCAGGATTGCCGGCACGCGGTCGATCTGGCTCGAGGCCACTCGCGCGTTGCCTCCCGTGGCTATTCCCGTGACAATCACCTCTTCAAGCCGGTTGTCCCTGTCCCTAAGCACCACCGTGAATGGCCCGTCGTCTCCCGTCAGGACGATCCGCTCCTCCCGGTATGCCACGTGCGAGAACACCAAGGTGCAAGGTAATCGACACGTTACCGCGAATTTACCAGCCATATCACTGCTCGTCCCGCCCCCGTCTTCTTCTTTCGTCACGTGCACCTCGCTCACCGCCCGCCCCTCTCTCGTGAGCACGCGACCCTCTACAACCACCTGACCACGAGCCACCAGCGGCAATACTCCGAGAACAACCACCAAAACAAGTAACCTTATCATCTCGTGTCTATTGACAAACGCCCGCAAATGTAGCTTTCTCCCGCCACAATCACAACTCGCCCCCGCCTCTCGACTTCCCGGATCATCCGGACTGTCGATCGCGCGAGCCTGTCCCCCCCTTCTTCTTGTTCAAAATCCTGAACGCGAGGATTTGTCATCTTTTTTTCTCACGGGACGGGCATCCATTTTATCTCTCCAAACGGCCCTCTTTGCGCCCTCGTGTTATGCCAGCACATGGTAAAGGAGACGATTTTTCCCCTATCTACCTGATTGAATGTCAGCGTCAATGGAGATCTGGTCATGATCTCCACGTTCTTCAACTCCTCGATCTTCAGGATAGGAGCGTCGCCAATGCCCCATCTTACCTCTGCAAAAGCCTGTCCTTCAGGCTTTCCAATTTTTACACTAAACCCCTCTCTTTTACCGAATCGCAATTGCAGCACCATCTCGCCAAGGGCGACCGCGAAGAAATACGGTGCCGTCCTCCACACCGGCGGCCTTTTGCGAGGTCCCGAAAACCGTTCAGGCATAGACATGTTCCGTAGATCGCCACTCGATACCTCGCCGTTGTTCCTGAGATAGCCCATGTAAAGTCTCCGAAACACTTTCTTCATTTTCTTTTCCGCATCCACCAGCGTGCCCGTGGCGATACTTGTCTTTGTATCAGGGTTATCCCATACCAAAAATCTCTCGTTATAGTACTCTTCCACTGGCACATAACTCCCCTGCAGCCATTTCAGTGCATCGCTTCCCTCTTTAAAACCCATTCTTCCAAGGTTTTCCGGTTCGAACAGAAACCTCCTGCAACTGGCCACTTGTTCAAAAAACTCCCTGTGATTACTTTTTACCCAATCTTCACCTCTTGCCATAACATCATCAATTTAAGTCAATTACTAAATTTCTCCTCTTTACCTCCCTCTCCTTGTTTTTGCCCATCTCCTCCTGTCTTTTGCCCTTCCCCTCCTTACTTTTGTCCTTCCCCTCATCCGTCCCCTTTTCTCCTCGTTTCCACCATCCTTCTCTCCATTTCTCCCTATCTTCCCTTCGTTCCCTCCATCTTTTCCTCCGTTTCTCCCTCTCTCCTTTCCGTTTACGTCCTCCTTCCCTCCGTTTCTCCCTCTCTCCCTTTCGTTTCCTCCATCCTTCTCTTCGTTCCTTCCATCCTTCCCTTCGGCTATGCCAATTTTTCTTTTATCTAAATCGAAATAAATATTATCTGTATACAATTTCTTATTTTACACCTCAAAAAATCCATTCTCTGCATAGAAAAACCATTTATATAGTTCGCAACTTTCTTTTCGCGAAGGTAGAAAACATTTCTTTAATCACAAACACAATTAGTTTATTTCGAAAAAATATTTCTTGGTCTATGAAAATCAATCATATGACTCGATAATATATTTCTATAATCCCCAAACAAAAAATTATAATCCCAAAAATCAAAATAACAGCCCCCCAATCCAATCCTATAATTCCAAGATTATGTTATATCGTTCCAAAACTCATTTTTGTAGTTCCGAAATTCATTTTTGTAGTTCCCAAAAACATTCTCGTAATTCCCAAAATCATTTTCGGAGTTCCTAAAAACATTTTTGTAATTCCCAAAAACATTTTTGTAATTCCGAAAATGTTTTTGGGAATTACAAAAACCACTTTTGTAGTTCCAAAAATTATTTTGGGAGTTCCAAAAATCATTTTCGTAATTCCAAAAATAGAATTTGTAATCTAAATATAGAATTTTATAGACCTGAAATATAGTTTAATAGCTACAATAATACATTGAGTAGTTCCAAAAAATTACTATCTGCTCCACCGAAGATCCCGTTGCTTCCTCTGAAGCCTCCGTTGCTTCCGCCGGGATCATCGTTGGCTCCGTCGAAGCCGTCGTTGCTTCCTCCGGAAACATCGTTGGCTCCGCTGAAGACTTCGTTTCCAGCGCGGAAGCCGTCGTTCCTGTCGCTCAGGTCTCGGAGGACGCCGCTTGCATTACGGGTGACGTTACGCGTATTGTTATCAACGCACAAGGGGATGGATGCATTGATGAATAGTATGTTAAATGCAGAAAGCGAGGGGAGAGGGAGGAGAGAGAGGGAAAATAGTTACCTTTGCGCCATGCAAGAGACAGTTCGACAGGGGATTTACTTGCACGTGCCCTTCTGTAGAGGGAAATGCGTGTACTGCGGGTTTTATTCCGTGGCGTCGCTGGCGTGGAAAGAGCTGTACCTGAGGGCAGTGGAAGGAGAAATTGAAGCGAGGAGAGGAGAGCTGGAAGCGAAAAAGGCGAGTTCACTGTACGTGGGAGGAGGAACGCCATCGGTGTTGTCGGCGAGGGAGTTGGATAGATTAGTGAAAGCGTTGGAGAAAGTGGCTACGTTCGAGGAAGGAGCGGAACGGACAATCGAGGTGAACCCGGAAGACGTGTCGATGGAAAGCCTGAAGGCATGGAAAGAGATGGGGTTTAACCGATTAAGCGTGGGGGTGCAATCGTTCTCGGACGAGGCGTTGAAGCGCGTCGGGCGAAGGCACGACGGAAGGCAGGCGGTGGAGGCGGTAATGGCAGCGGAAGCGGCAGGATTCGAGGAGATTAGCGTGGATTTGATCGTGGGATTGCCGGGCGAAGAGGAGGAGGGGGTGAGGCGAGACGCGGAGCGGCTGGTGGGGCTGCCGGTGTGCCACGCGTCGGTGTACCTGCTGGGGGTGGACGCGGGGTCGGTGCTGGAGGTGAAAGCGAGGAAAGGAGAGGTGCGTTTGGCGACGGAGGAGGTGATGGCGAGGTGTTTCGAGTGGGTGAGCGAGCGGCTGGGGAGGGCAGGGTTCGAGCACTACGAGGTGTCGAATTTCGCGCGACGGGGGAGGTTCGCGCGCCACAACACGGGGTACTGGAAGGGGGGACATTACATGGGGTTCGGGCCTGCAGCTCACTCGTTTGACGGGATTTCAAGGCGTTGGAACGCGGCGAACGTGAAGCGGTACGGGGAGGCGGTGTTGTCGGGAGGCGCGTTTTTCGAGGGGGAGGTATTGTCGGACGTTGACCGCTACAACGAGTTCGTGATGACTTCGTTACGGGTGACGTGGGGTGCGTCGCGGCGAGTGCTGGAGGGGGAGTTCGGGGCGTTCTTCGAGCGCACGCGGGAGGAGTGGGAGAAGCTGGTAGAGAGGGGGTTGCTGCGAGAGGAGGAGGGGTGGTTACGGCCCTCGGTGGCCTTCTGGCTGGTGTCTGACATGCTGTTGCCCGGGCTTTTCTGCGCGTGACGGGAGGCGACTCGCCGTTCGTGGTGGTTTCCTTTTCGAGAATAGCCACAAGTGAGGATTGACAGGCGAGGGTTGTCGACCTACTTTCGTGTTCACTTTTTGTAATCTTTTCCGGTATGAACACGCTAAAAAGACTTCAATTTTACGCGGGTGGCAGAAAAGCGCTGTTCGCGACGTCGATGTTGCTTTCCGCACTCTCCGCGCTGGCAGGATTGCTCCCTTACGTGGCTATTTGGTTCATTGTTCGGGAATTGTTTGCCGGCGGCGGGCTGTTTGTCGATAAAACGAACGTGGTGAGGCTTGCCTGGTGGGCGGTAGCGGCCGGCGGCGGCGGGGTGCTGTTGTATTTTGGCGCCTTGTGCGCCTCTCATCTGGCGGCTTTTAGGGTGGAGGCGAACGTGAGGAAGGAGGCGACGCGGCGGGTGGTGGCGATGCCCCTGGGGTTCTTCGACGAGCACGCGAGCGGGCGGGTGCGCAAGGTGATCGACGACAACGCGGGAGTGACGCATTCCTTTCTGGCTCACCAGTTACCGGATGTGGCGGGGACGGCGGTCGCGCTGGTGGCGGTGGTGGTGATGCTCTTCGCGTTCGAGTGGCGCCTGGGGATCGCTTGCCTTGTCCCGGTGGCGGCGGCGCTCGGGATGATGGCCTCCTCGACCGGTTCTCGCGGCAAGGTGTTCATGGAGCGCTACATGAACGCGCTGGAAGAGATGAATGTAGAGGCCGTGGAATACGTGAGGGGCATCCCCGTGGTGAAGGTGTTCCAACAGACGGTGTTTTCTTTTAAGCGCTTCTACCGCAGCATCATGGAGTACAACCGGATGGTGAAAGGGTATAGCGACGCGTGGGAAAAACCGATGGCGGCCTACACGGTGATCGTCAATAGTTTCGCCTTTTTCCTGGTACCCGTGTCGATCCTGCTGGTGGGGCGCGGCGGCGACCTGGCTGGCGTGTTGCTGGATCTCTTTTTATTCGTGCTGGTGACGCCCGTCTTTTCGGGTTGCGTGATGAAAAGCATGTATATCGACCAGGCGATGGGACTGGCGGGGCAGGCCGTGGAACGGCTGGAGAATCTCACTTCCAATGGAATGACGGTGACCAGCGAGGGAACGAAGCCGGTGACGGGCCACGATATTTGCTTCGATCGCGTGTCGTTTACCTACCCGGGCATGACGACAAAGGCGCTGGACGACGTGAGTTTTCGCGTGCCTCGCGGAATGACAATAGCGCTTGTTGGCGCTTCGGGAAGTGGAAAAACGACAGTAGCGAGACTCTTGGCCCGTTTTTGGGATGTTTCCGAGGGACGCGTTTTGTTGGGCGGCACGGACGTGCGGGAGATCGCCCCTGAAGCGCTTTCTCGCGCGTTTTCCTTCGTGTTTCAGCACGCGAGGCTTTTCAAGATGAGCCTTTTAGATAATATTCGCTACGGAAAACCCGACGCGACGATGGAAGAGGTGGAACAGGTGGTAGACCAGATGCGATGTCGGGATATTGTTGATCGTCAGGCATTCGGATTGAATGCCCTCGTGGGCGCCGGGGGCACTTCTCTTTCGGGAGGCGAGCAGCAGCGCATCCTGCTGGCCCGCGCGATGCTGAGAGACGCCCCGGTGGTGGTGTTGGACGAGGCGACGGCTTTCGCCGATCCAGAAAGCGAACATCTTATTTACGAGGCTCTCGCGACGTTGACGCGAGGGAAAACGACGCTGCTGATCGCTCACCGGCTGACGAGCGTGGTGCATGCCGACGCGATCCTGGTCTTCGACAAGGGACGGATCGTCGAGTCGGGAAAGCACGAGGAGCTGGTGGCGCGTAATGGTCTGTACGCGAGAATGTGGAACGAGTATCGCCGGTCTGTACGCTGGACCCTGGGAAGGGAGGCGCGTCATGATTAAGACGGTTCAAAGGAGGTTCGCGCTGTCGAGGAAAGGGGCACAGGACTTCTGCAAGGGGGTGATGATGACGACGTTGCTAAACATGGCGCTGATGCTGCCCGCGGTGTTCGTGTTCGCGTTCCTGGAAGATTACGCGCGGCCGGTGTTTTTGTCGACGGCAAGCGCGTTGCATGGTGCGATTTATTACATAGTGGCAGCCCTTATTTTCATGTTGGTGATGTACGCAATATCCGTTTTTCAATATCGGTGTACCTATACCCGCATTTACAACGAAAGCGCAACGCGCCGAATCTCTCTTGCCGAAAAATTGCGCGCGTTGCCGCTCGCTTATTTCGGGGAGAAAAACCTGTCGGACCTGACTGCCACGATCATGGATGATTGCACGGATCTCGAGCACACGTTCTCTCATGCCGTGCCGCAGTTGTTTGCCTCACTCGCGAGTGTTGCAATAATCGCCATTGGACTGTTTTTCTATAACTGGGAATTGACCTTGGCGCTCTTTTGGGTGGTTCCCCCGGCAATCGCGGTGATTCTTGTTGCAAAAAAGAAAACAAGACGAGATAATCGTCTCTATTACCAGAGCAAACGAGACGTGAGCGAGTACATCCAGGAAGGCCTCGAGTGCATTCGCGAGATTAAAGCGTGCAACCGGGAGGCGGATTACCTGGTGCGGCTGAACGAGAAGATAGATTTTAATGAAAGGGTTCAGATTCAGGGAGAACTGTTTATCGGGGTGCTGGTGAACGGCGCGCAGGGTATCCTGAAACTCGGGCTGGCAAGCGTGATCATCGCGGGAGCGACTCTGCTCGCGCAAGGATCGATCGGATGGTTTGTGTACCTGGTGTTTATCCTTATCGCCTCGCGGGTGTACGCGCCAATAGAGGAGGTGCTTAATAACTTGATGGCGCTGTTTTTCCTCGACGTGCGCATCCAGCGCGTGAAAGAAATGGAGGCGCTGCCGGTGCAACAGGGAAGCGCGGCGTTCGAGGCGTCGGGCTTTGATATAGAGTTTCAGCATGTTGATTTCGAGTATGAAACGGGGAAGCCCGTGCTGAAGAATGTCTCCTTCACGGCGCGACAAGGGGAAATTACGGCGCTGGTGGGCCGGTCGGGTAGCGGAAAGAGTACGGCGGCTCGCCTTGCCGCCCGATTTTGGGACGTTCAATCGGGAAGAATACTGCTCGGCGGTCAGGATATCAGTACGATAGATCCCGAGACGCTGCTCAAATATTACTCGGTGGTGTTCCAGGATGTCGTGCTGTTTAACACCTCGATCATGGATAATATCCGGATCGGACGCCGGGACGCCACGGACGAGGAGGTGCTGGCGGCCGCTCGCCTCGCTTGTTGCGACGATTTCGTCCGGGAGATGCCGCAAGGATACCAGACGGTTATCGGGGAAAACGGGGGGACGCTTTCTGGCGGTGAATGTCAACGACTTTCCATCGCGCGGGCGCTGCTGAAGGACGCGCCTGTCGTTCTCCTCGACGAGGCCACCGCCTCGCTGGACGTGGAAAACGAGACCCGGATACAGGCCGGAATCTCGGAGTTGATACGGTGTAAAACGGTTTTGGTCATCGCTCACCGGATGAGAACGGTGGCTAACGCCGATCAGATCGTGGTTCTCGATGACGGGTCTGTCGCCGAGAGCGGAACGCCTCAAGAATTGCTGGCCGCGCGCGGGATTTTCGCCGGGATGGCTGTGCGACAGGAGATCGAAAAAAGCGCGTTCGATGGAAGAAAATCGTGAAACAAGGCCTAAACGGAGGTTCAATAAGCGTGGAATCGTCTCGCTGGCGTTGTGTATAGTGTTTATTCTTATGCCCGTCTCCGGGAAAATGATCCAGGAGTTCGGACGAGAGACTTTCTGGGGCAACGTCGGACTACAACTCCACGCGCTGTCTTCCGGGATCTTCATCCTGTCCGGAATATTCCATATCATCTTTAACTGGAGGGTGTTGAAGCAGTACATCAACGGAAAGAAAGGCTGATTCCCCACTTCCCGACGTATCACAACTTGTTTCGTAATCCTTAAATAACCCCAATTCTCCCCGTTGACTAAATTTTTCCACAAAAAAAATCCTCGTTTATTTTGCGGACTCAAATAAACCTTTTACCTTTGCCCCGCGTTCAGAAAGAGTAGCATCTATCTCACGCAACCACGGTGTGGTAGTTCAGCTGGTTAGAATACGTGCCTGTCACGCACGGGGTCGCGGGTTCGAGTCCCGTCCATACCGCAGAAGCCTTCAGACACATGAAGGACAAACGCAGACAAATCCCGTAAAATCAAGGTTTTACGGGATTTTTTTATGCTCTCGACGGACACCTGAAAGTCATCAAAAAGACATATTTGGACAGAGTTGCGTTACAGATTCGTTACAGAAAAACGACAAGAAATTCCTGTAACGATTTCCTTCACAAGTCCCTGATATGTCGCAAATTGTCCACGTCGAAACAGCTCATATTTTAT
>JAIROI010000023.1 GCA_031257615.1 Odoribacteraceae bacterium | reverse complement strand
TCTGCGCCCCACTTTTTTAACACATCCCCCCACGTCTGCCACCTTCCGAACAACTCATCCGGCCGGCATCTACCCCGAAACGCACCTATATATAATAAGGTATAATCGGCTTCTTTCCCACGCGGCAGCCTTAGGCAGCCGCGCCCAAAGGGTAGGCAGCTACGCAGCCAAGAATACATGGACTTCGTTCTATACAGTAGCCTGAGGCTACTGCCTACAAAGGTTGGGCAGCTACGCAGCCCTTCAACGGATTTTGTTTTATGCGTCAGCCTGAGGCAGCCGCGGATAAAGGTGAGGCAACAAAGCGGCCCTTCCGCGGATGCTTTATTTGTACAGCGCCCTGACGCGGCCAGCAAAGTTATCCCGGTTATTTCCCGTCCCGTATTTTTCCACTATTTTTGGCCTGCCGTTCCCGGTCGGGCGGGCGAAAATGAAAACAGAACAAGAGTACATGGAAGACATTGAACGTATCGAGCGCTTTTTGCAGGACGTGATCGTCGTCGAGCTATCCAAGATGCTGGGAATGGGCCTCTCCTACATGCCATTCGTCGCGATGGGGCAAGCGATCGAGGTCTTGGGCAGTTTCCTGGACAGGAAGCCCATGAAAGCCAGGGAACAGTCGGCAAAACGCTTCGCGGCCTGCGTCAACAAACTACTCGGGGGGCGCTATCGCCTGCTCAACGAGAAAAACAGACTCTACGACACCCTGCGCAACCAGATGACCCACGCCTTCCTCCCGGGAGAAAACGCGCTGCTGCTCGACCGCTCGACCAACCGGCAGGGATACGCTCACCTGCAGGAGGTCGACGGCAAGCTGGTGCTGATCTCCGAGGACTTCCACGAAGACCTTTGTCGGGCCGTCGACCGCCTGCTTGCCGCCCTCAGGGAGGGTCGTCTGGAGGCGAAAGCGATCTCTTACGCCGGCGCGGCGAAAATCACCGGTTAGGGCATGGAGCAGAGCAAGATCGTGTTGATAGGCGCGGGAAACGTCGCGCACCACCTGGCCGGCGCCATCCTGCAGGCGGGCGGCAACCTCTGCCAGATCTACAGCCGCAGTATCGAATCGGCCAGGGCACTGGGCACGCGCACCGGCGTCACCTACGCGACCGATCCCTGCGAGGTGATCCCCGACGGCGACGTCTACATCTACTGTGTGAGCGACGACGCCCTGCCCTCCGTCCTGAAATCCGTGAAAGTCAAGGGCGCGCCCCTCTTCCTACACACGTCCGGCAGCCTCCCGGCGGAGATCCTCAAGCCCCGCGCGCGGGACTACGGGGTGATCTACCCCTTGCAGACCTTCTCTCGCGCCAGGGATCTTGATTTCAGGGAGATCCCCCTCTTCATCGAGGCAAGTTCACCGGCGGTGCGCGAGCGCCTCTGGAGACTCTGCGAGGAGTTGAGCGACGCGCTCTATCCCACTTGTTTCGAGCAGCGTCGGCGTCTTCACCTGGCGGCCGTGTTCGCCTGCAACTTCCCGAACGCCCTCTACCGGGTAGCCTCCGGGCTGCTCGAAGGCGCCGACCTCCCCTTTTCCGTCCTTCGCCCGTTGATCTTCGAGACGGCGAGCAAAGTGATGACCCTCTCGCCTGCCGAGGCACAGACGGGGCCGGCAGCCAGGGGCGACGAGCAGACGATCGCCGCCCACAAAAAACAACTGAAAGCCATTGACGCGGAAGCCTTAACACTCTACGCCCTGCTCACCGGAATCATCCAGCGGGGCGCGGGAGAAAATAACAACGAAAACGAAACCACTTGATTATGTTTAAAGACGACTTAAAGCGAATTTCAGTATTCATCTTCGACATGGACGGCGTTTTTTCCCGCCAGGAGATGAACGTCACGCCGCGTGGCGAGTTAACGCGCACCGCTTGCGCCAGAGACGGTTATGCCGTCATGTACTGCATCAGGAAGGGATACACCGTCTGCGTGATCTCCGGCGGATCGGCCCCCGGAGCGCGAGAACGTTTCGAGCGACTGGGCGTCGAGGACATCTACATGGACGTCGAAAACAAGCTGGTAGCCCTGGACGACTTCATCCGGCGCAGGGGCGTCAACCTCGAGAACGTCATGTACATGGGCGACGACATCCCCGACTACAACGCGATGAAACGCGTCGGAATCCCCGTCTGCCCCGCCGACGCCTGCGAGGAAATCAAGGAAATCTCGCGCTACATCTCCGACATGCCCGGAGGAAGCGGCTGCGTCCGCGACGTCATCGCCCAGGTGCTCAAGGCCAGGGGAGACTGGATGGACGTCAACTGCCACGTGAAAGCCAAATGACATGGAAAACACCGAAAAATTCCAAAACCCGGCAGGAAACTACCGCCTGATCCTCGCGTCGGCCTCCCCCCGTCGCCAGCAACTCATGCGCAACGCCGGATTCACCTTCGAAGTCAGGATCATACCCGTGCAAGAAGTCTACCCGCCGGCAATCGCCATCGACGAAGTCCCCGAATTCCTGGCGCGACTCAAGGCCGGGGCATTCAACGGAAAACTCGCCGAAGACGAGATGCTGGTCACCGCGGACACCGTCGTGTGCCTCCGCGGGAAAATCATCGGCAAACCGGCCAGTCGCCAGGAAGCCATCGACATGTTGAGCAACCTCTCCGGAAGCCGCCACGTCGTCATCACGGGCGTTTGCATCACCACCACCGCGCGCCAAATATCCTTCCGCGCGCGCACCAACGTATACTTCAGAATCCTCCGCGCGGACGAAATTCGCTACTACGTCGACGCCTTCCGCCCCTTCGACAAGGCCGGCGCCTACGGCATACAAGAGTGGATCGGTTACAACGGCGTCGCACGCGTCGAAGGATCCTTCTACAACGTCATGGGCCTGCCCGTCCACAAACTCTACCAGGCCCTCGAACGATGGCCCCGGGACAAAAACAACCCCCAATCATAACACCACTGACATCATGAAAACAACCATCTTCATCGCCACCCTCATCCTCATCCTCTCCCCCGCCCGCGCTGACGAAGGCATGTGGATACCCGCCCTGCTCGAAAAGCACACCATCGATGAAATGCAAAAAGCAGGCTTCAAGCTCTCCGCGCGAGACATCTACGACCCCAACAACCCCTCAATGAAAGACGCCGTCGTCGGCCTCGGGCGCGAAGGCCAGCCATTCTCACACTTCTGCACCGGAGGAATCGTCAGCAACGAGGGACTCGTCATCACCAACCACCACTGCTCGCACTCCCTCATACAGGCCCACTCATCGCTCGAACACAACTACCTGCGAGACGGATTCTGGGCGCGCCACCGCCAAGACGAACTCCCCAACCCCGGCATCACCGCCTCCGTGCTCCTCCGCGTCGAGGACGTCACCGAACAAATCCGCGCCGCGCTCGACAACGCCCCCCCCGACAGCCTGCAAAACGCCCTCCGCGACGCCATCACCCGACTGGAACGACAAGCAGAGGCAGGAACAACCGCCCGCGCCAACATCAAACCCTACTTCAATGGTACCCGCTACTTCCTCTCCCTCTACAAAATATACCGCGACGTACGCCTCGTCGGCGCGCCGCCATCCGCCATCGGATCATTCGGCGGCGACTCCGACAACTGGACATGGCCCCGCCACGCCGGCGACTTCTCGCTCCTCCGCGTATACGCCGGCCCGGACAACGAACCGGCGACGTACTCCCCCGACAACCGCCCCTACGTCCCCGCCGCGTCATTCAAAATCACCACCGGAGGCGTCCAAGAAGGAGACTTCACCATGATCTTCGGCTACCCCGGCGCCACCAACGAGTACCTCCCCTCGTTCGCCATCGACCAGCTCGTCAACGTCGAAAACCCCTCCAAGATCGCCATCCGCACCGCCAAACTCGAAATCATCAAACAAGCGATGGACTCTGACGAACTCCTGCGTATCAAGTACTCCGCCAAGGCCGCCAACGTCGCCAACGCCTGGAAAAAATGGCAAGGAGAGATCGCCGGACTCGAGCGATTCAACATCGCCGGGGAAAAACGCGCCCTCGAGCAAAGATTCGAAGCATGGGCCGCCGACCACCCCGCGTACCAGGGACTTGTCGAACAATACCGCCGCCTCTACGCCGCCCGACAACCCCTCATCCTCGCATGGAACCACGCCACCGAAGCCGGAACGCGAGGCGCCGAAATCATGACACTCATCGCCTCCCTCCAGCGACGATTCCGGGAACTCCCCGACGTCGAAGACCTCGAGGCATACCGGGCCTCCCTCCTCGACGAGGCCGAAGCCTTCTTCAAAAACTACGACCCCGACACCGATCGACGACTCCTCGCCGCCATGCTGCGCGTCTACAACTCCGCCGGACTTCCCGACCACCACATCCCCGCGTCCCTCAAACTCCCCTCGCCGCCAGCCAATCACGACCGGCTGGCCGACCGACTCTTCGACCGATCCTCCTTCGCCAACCCCGCGAAATTGCGACAAACACTCGCGCGCCTCGACCGCGCCAAAGCCGAAAAACTCTCCCGCGAACCGCTCGCCCGAATGCTCGACGCCATCAACCGACTCGTCGACAGCCTCCGCCCGCCGCTCGCCAACATACAAGCGCGCCTCGACAGCCTCAACGCCGCCTGGATCACCGCCCTCCAGAAAATGCTCCCGGACCGCCACTTCTACCCCGACGCCAACTCCACCTTCCGCGTCGCCTACGGACGCGTCGCCGGCTACGAGGCGCGAGACGCCGTCTACCACGGCCACTCCACCACCCTCGCGGGCGTCATCCAGAAAACCGCCCTCTCCGTCCCCGACTACGTCGCCCCGCCCCGACTCCTCGAACTGCCGCGCCCCGACCCGCTCCCCGTCTGCTTCATCGCCACCAACCACACCACCGGCGGAAACTCCGGAAGCCCCGTCTTGAACGCTGACGGTCACCTCGTAGGACTCAACTTCGACCGCGCCTGGGAAGGGGTCATGTCCGACTACGCGTACCGCCCCGAGATCTGCCGAAATATCTCCGTCGACATCCGCTACGCCCTATTTATCATCGACAAGTACGCCAACGCCCCCCACCTCATCCGCGAAATGACCCTCGTCCCCTGAACCCGCGCCCCGCCGCCATCCCCGATCGTCCTCTCGCCCCCCCGCGAGAGGACGAATCGTATAGGATCCATCCACTCGCCTCCCCGCGAGAGGATGAATGACGCGTATTTTAACATTTGGACGATGAGCGAACAATAGACTTTTTAAAATTTCGGCTCATCGCGCGCGAGCAAAACCTAAAATCGTTTTTGATTCATACCTTCGCATCCGAGCAATTTATCAAACTAAATTCGATTCACTATTTCGCGCACGCGCAAAACCACGACTAAAATACGATTCATACCTTCGCGTCCGAGCAAAACCTAAAATCAAATTCGATTCATACCATCGCGCCTGTGCGAAATCCCGAATCAAAATTGATTCATACCTTCGCGCCTGCGCGAAACCCCGAATCAAAATTGATTCATACCATCGCGCCTGCGCGACGCCCAGAATCAAATTCGATTCACTCCTTCGCGTCTGCGCGAGACCCCGAATCGCGTTTGATTCGCGTGTTCGCGCAGATGCGACGCCGCGAACAAAACTCGCCGCGCGACGTCGCCAAGAAGCGGGAGGGCAAAAAAAAAGGGAGGCGCTGGAGGCCTCCCTTGCTATTTAGCGGTTGGGGATTACTTGGCGTCGAGGCCGAGCGTCTTTTCGATGCGGGCCTGGATGTCCTTCAAGTGGTAGACAGTCATTTGGTCAGTCGTTTGGGGGATGGCGCTCTTGACGTCGGCGAGCAACTCGGTCAGGTGGCCCCTGAATATTCCGGCGACATCGCTTTGCCCCTGGTTCGCGTTGGTGGTGGGTAGGGCGGGGGATGCGGCGGCGGGCGTCGCGGTGAGTTCGCGCGAGCAGGCAGTCGCGTATGCCCTTTGTAGGGTTCTCCGGGAGAGGTCGATGGGCTGGTGGTTGAACAGTTCCGTCCACACGCCTTGCTTGAGGTCGTTCAGGTAGTCGAAAATGTTGTAGACGTCGTCGCGGATGATGTTCTGGATGAGCTGCGAGCCGAGGAGTCTCCCGAGGACAGCCGACTGCTGGGCGCCCAACAGCGCGACGGGGTCGACGTTGACGTAGGGCGCGAGCGACCGATCGAGCAACCAGGCGGGCGTTTGGAAGACGTTCTCGTTCAGGAAGGCCATGGCGGCCTTTTGCTTCTCCAGGGGCACCACTTCGTAGACCGTTGCCTTTTCCTCGACCGTCCGGGGGGTGTAATACTTGCCGCCGACGACCTTTGCGACGTGTCCGGCGTAGCGTCCGAATTGCCCGATGACTTCCCTGTACATGGATTGCAACGCGTCGTAGTTCTTGTTGTCCTGGCGCGTCCACTTGGCGAGTTGCGGGAGGATGCCCTGCAAGTTTTTGATCCCGTACCGGCTGGCGAGGACGGGGTCGTCGCCGAGGTCTTCGCTTTGGGAGCGAGGATCGTAGGAGAGCGATTCGCTGCCGAAGAAGAGGCGGTGGTTTTTCAATTTCTTGATGATCCAGTCGTTCAGGTAGGGGATTTCGTCGTCGGGGGTCTTGAAGCGGGGCAACCAGGTGTAGCCCCACTGGATGGCCCACTTGTCGTAGTCGCCGACGCGGGGGAAGAGTCCTGCCCGCCCGATCTTGTCGCCGGGTTGGGCGA
Organism: Odoribacteraceae bacterium; assembly: GCA_031257615.1. Classification (GTDB taxonomy): domain Bacteria; phylum Bacteroidota; class Bacteroidia; order Bacteroidales; family Marinifilaceae; genus JAIRKS01. Next base: position 3,488 of record JAIROI010000023.1, on the reverse strand, counting down.
CGTAGTTAAAGCGGGCGTAGTCCATGATCGAGGGCGTGTGGCCGTTCTTCTCGACCCATGCCTTGTCGCGGAGTTTCTCGACGGGGACGGTGGAGCTGGAGCCGAAGTTGTGCCTCAGGCCGAGGGTGTGGCCGACCTCGTGGGAGGAGACGAAGCGGATCAATTGTCCCATCAGCTCGTCGTCGAGGGTCATCGCGCGGGCCGCCGGGTCGACCATGCCTGTTTGGATAAGGTACCAGTTGCGCAGGAGTTCCTGTATGTTGTGATACCAGTTGATGTGCGTCTCGATGATCTCGCCGCTCCTGGGGTCGTGGACGTGTGGGCCACTGGCGTTGGCGATGGTGGATGGTTTGTAGACGATGACGTTGTGCATGGCGTCGTTGATGTTCCATGAGGGGTCGTCGGCGGGCGCGCGGAGGGCGTAGATGGCGTTTTTGAATCCGGCGGCCTCGAACGCGGGTTGCCAGTCGTTAACGCCCTGGATGAGGTAGTTGACCCACTTCTCGGGCGTGGCGGGATCGATGTAGAAGACGATGGGCTTGACAGGTTCGGTAAGCTCGCCCCGCTTGTAGGCGGCGGGATCTTTCGGCTCCAGTCGCCAGCGCGCGATGTAGGCTTTGGACTCCACCTTGTTGTCCTCGAAGCGCGCGAAGGTTTGGGTGAAATATCCTACCCTTGGGTCGGCGTACCTGGGTTTCATGGGGGTCGCGGGGAGCAGCACCAGGGAACTGTTCAGCTCGAAGGTGATCGGGAGGGAGGAGGCGGGCGGCGCGAGGGCAGCGGGGAGGTTGGCGCGGTTGGCCGTTCCGCGGCCGTAGCTCTTGATGGTGCGGATCTCGATGTTGATGGGGAATGCCTTGACCTCTTCGATGTACGACTTGTCGGACTGGTAGCCGCCGACGCTGCGTTTGGCGGCCGCCGAGAAGTGGAGGATTTCGTTGTCGCCCTGGATGTAGTCGGTCATATCGATGACGGAGGTCTTCATGCCGAGGCTGTCTCCCCCGTATGCCTTGACGGGGAAGGTGGCGACGATGGCCGGGAACGTGGAGTTCGCGACGGAACGGTACATGCCGGACTCGACGCTGTCGGCGCGCTCGACGTAGAGCGCCTGCCTGATGAAGACCTTGTCTCCCTTGCCTTTCTCGAAGCGGATAAGATTTTCGCCGATCTGGTCGCTGCCGTAGACGCCGCTCGCACCTTCGGGGGCCTTGGCGATGCGGTTGACGACGAGGACGTCCCTTCCGAGGAGGGAGTCGGGGATCTCGAAGAAGTAGCGGTCGTTGACGCGGTGGACGAGGAACATGCCTTCGTCGGAGACGGCCTCGTCGGTGATGACTTCCTTGTAGGGTTTCGGCGCGTTGGCCTTTCCGGGCGCTGGCGCTGACGCGTTGGGTTTTTCGGGGCGCGCGCCCTGCTGGGGTTCTGTCGGTTGTTGTGCCCGGGCGGACAGGCTGACCGCCAGCAATAGCAATAAACAATAGAATTTCGTCATGATAGATAAGTTAAGTTTAACGATTAATTATCGCTCCATCCTCTCTCACACTCGCGCGCCCTCCCGCGTTAGTAAAACGGGTCTTTCGCGGAAGAAACGCGGCTCAAAGGTATACGTTTTCTTATCATTTCAAAAAATAACGCTCGAAAAAACAAAATTCACTGACGCGTCGCGCGAGAACGGGGCCTCGCCGCCGGGGGCGGTCAAGGGGGCGATCGAGCGCGATTTTACGGTTCGATTCACCCCTTTTATCGAGTTGCGGTATTATAGGGGCATGAATGAAAATGATATGGACAAGTTCGCGATAGCAGAGATCATTGCCAGGGAGGTCGCCGGGACGATGCTCCCCGACGAGGAGAAACGGAGGCTGGACGCGTGGCGCGCCCGGAGACCGGAGAACGAGTCGTGCTACCGGGAGTGCCTGGACAGCAGCTCTCGGGAAGAGTACGCGCGGATCGTGGCGCGCTACGACGTCGCGGGGGAAGGCGAGCGGCTACGGCGACGCGTGGCGGCGACGCGAGGACGCGGGTTGTCGCGCCGTTTGGCAATCGCGGCGGCCTCGGTGGTCGCGCTCTTCGCGTTGGGCTACCTCGCGTGGGAGCGTCGCGCGGCGGCCCCGGTGAGCGAGGCGCTGCAGGCGGAGGCGCTGGCGCCGGGCAGCAGCAAGGCCGTGCTGGTCATGGAAGACGGGCGGAGCGTGACGCTTGGCGGTCGCGATGACGCACTCCCGGCATCGATCGGTCCGGCGATCGTTATCGACTCGAATAACACGCTGACGTACGCACCGGTCGCTGGCGCCGGGACGAGCAGCGGGGGCGTCAATATCCTGCGCACGCCCCCGGGCGGCGAGTACCGGCTGGTGCTTGCCGACGGGACGGCTATCTACCTGAACGCCGGCACGGAGATTCGCTACCCGGTGGAGTTTTCGGGGGAGGAGCGCGCGGTGGAATTGTCCGGCGAGGCCTATTTCGAGGTGACGCCCGGGGCGCGTCCTTTTGTCTTGCGCGCGTCGGGCGCGGCGATACGGGTGTTGGGCACTTCCTTCAACGTGAAGGCGTACGCCGGGCAGTCGCGCCTCGTGGCGACCCTGGAGAAGGGGGCCGTCGAGGTGACGCGCGGGGAAGATAGGCGCGTGCTGTCGCCCGGCGAACAGTTGATTTACAATAAAGAGGAGGGGACGATCGAGACGCGGAAGGTGGACGCGCGCTTCTACACGTCGTGGAAGGACGGCTGCTATTACTTCGAGGAGACGCCGCTGGAGGAGATACTCGGCACGCTGTCGGCCTGGTACGAGATCCGCGTCGCGTACATGGACGAGTCAGCAAGGAAGATCGCGTTCACCGGCCTGCTGAATCGCTATAGCGATATGAATGAACTGTTGAGGATGTTCGAGGAGACCCAGGAGGTCACCCTGTCCGTCCACGGGAAAGATATTGTCGTCGATAAAAGAAAAACGGGCCGGGGGAGACCCCAGACCCGCGATTAATCGCGCTCTGTCCGAGCTTGCAACAAGGGCAGCGCTTACTTAATACTAATAATTATGGTACGCGAATGTATGAAAAAGAAACGAATCAAAGCGGGCGCGCTCCCGCGTGAAATGTTAATCATGATGAAACTGACAAGCGTCTTACTGCTGGGATTCCTCTGCATGGCTTTCCAGGAACCCGCGTTTTCCCAGCAAGCGCGCGTGAACATGGAGGTGAACCAACAACCGTTGAACGACGTGCTTAAAGAACTTGGCCGACAAACGGGCCTGAACTTCCTGTACCACCACGAAATGGTACGGGAAAAGGGCAACGTGAGCGTGAAGGCCGCGAACAAGGAACTGGGCCAACTGCTCGACGAACTCCTGCCCGCCCTCGGCCTGGAGCATGTCTTCCGGGATCGCGGCGTGGTCATCCGCGAGAAGCCCGCCGCGCAACAAGAACGCCGCGTCGTCTCCGGCAAGGTGACCGACGCCGCGGGCGCGCCCCTGCCCGGGGTGACCGTGCGGCTG
>JAIROI010000021.1 GCA_031257615.1 Odoribacteraceae bacterium | reverse complement strand
GCTTTAGTCATGAAGAACACGGGTGCGATGCATTTCGGCATTTCGGGTGCGTTCGATTCGAGCCGGGGGGATTACCGGTTGTGTGGAGTGACCGCGGGATTCGGGGGTAAGTCGCACATGGATTACCAAAAGGTGCCCGAGAACGCGGATCGGTTCTGCGAGGAGCTAAACAGGAGGATGCCGGCAAAGGGACTGCAAGAGCAGTACAACCTCGCCTTTGACGCTCATTTAAATATCGTAACCATTCATCCGTGAATAGACGGGAACGGGCGCGCGAGGCGGCTCCTGATGAATTACATCCAGTTCTATCACGGGATCGCGCCGACAAGGATACACAAGGCCAACAAGAAAGAGTATATCCAGGCTCTCGAAGAGAGTAGGGAGAAGGAGTCAAACGCTCCGTTCCGAAGGTTCATGGCAGGACAACACCTGAAGACATTGAGGGAGGAGATCAACAATTACGCGAAGAACAGAGACAGCAACTTCACGCTGCTGTTTTAAAGGCTCGCGGACACAAGATACTTTGTTTGTACCCCCGCGCCTCGAACGAAGGAGAAATCGTATCTGAATCATGAAAGTTGTCCGAATCATTAGAATCTCAAACCTACCTTAAAAGAAATAGAATGATGACTTAGCTGTTCCTCAACCTCTTTCAGAAAGTAGTTATCGGTATGTTTTTTCAGTCGTTCCAATTTCTGTAGTTCATAGCCGACAGCCAGTTGCAATTTTATTTTGTTTTTTAGCGGGTATTGAATCCCGATAGATGGATTCATGAAAAATCCGCCGTTGGCATTATCGGACAGGGCAAAAGAATACCCGGCAGCACATTCGGCATAAGGCATAAACTTTCGTTCCCTGCCGATTTGAAACCTTATATTTCCACACGCGAGGACAAGCATTTTCTTGTAAAATGACAACCCCGTTCCTGCTCCGGCAGACCATCTGTCGGTCAGCTTATAATACCCCAAAACCTGCCATGAAAAAGAGGTTGATGACGGTATGGATAATCCTGTTCCGATAGTCGTCGCGAAGGATATGCTACTTTTGCCATGGGGTTGCGCTTTCACGCTACTAACTGCAATGCACAATAGCATAACAAAGACAAATCGCTTCATGTCATTGAATGTTAATGGTTATTTCCTTTGCGATGTTTAATGCGGATGTCAAAGAAGATGTGTCGGGATAAATATCCCCGTTGCTTCCGTCAGGACTACTATGTCCTATGACCGTTGCCGAGTATTGCTTCCTGTTGGAATTGAGGTCTATTCTAGCCGAATAAACCACGGCGGGTTGTCCGCTACCTTCCTTACCGCCTGAATAATTTGTATCCCCTTCTCGTGCATTTTTGGGGTAATTATCGTTCCAGTCCGCGGAATGGTTCAGTTCTATTTTCACAACGAATTGTTTCAAATCGCCGACCGGACGGAGTTTTATGTCAAAACTTCCGTGTGGCGTAGCACCGGAGATACCGTCAACCAAAGGTTGAGCCTTTGTCGGTAGATACAATCCGTCCGGGTACTGAATCCCACGGGCGTAACACCATACCGGCAATGCTTCTTTTCGTCTGTTACCTCCATTGGATTGCCACGATTCGGTTGCTACCTTGTGGCTCGCGTAGATGGTTGTGAGGTAATTACCTGCCAAATCCTCCACCCATATAGCCATTTGGGGTGGGTTTTGCTTGTTAATGCCCAGAAATACAGGGAAGTCATGTAGCCATTCATCGCCTTTTGTTACCAAGACTTTAATATCATTCCCCTTGTAGGTAACTAAATCCTTGTCGCACGAAGTCAGCATTCCCAGTGCCGTGATTCCTGCTACTGCTAAATTTCTTGCTTTCATTTTTCCTTTATTTATTTGTTAACAATGCGTCCGGATCATACAAATGAAAACACAGTTGATGCAAGTTGCTGATCAATAAACATATACAGTAATTCCTTTTACAATACCCAAAGCCGTGGTCAGTTTAGAAGTATTGGGGTAAATGTTGCCATCTGAACCGTCGGGACTGCTATGCCCGATAAGCTCTCCTTTAAATTCCCGTTGCCCGCCGGTCAAATCAACCACGACCTGATAAACGATTGCAGGTTGTCCGCTTCCCATTTTCCACCGGAATAATTAACATCTCCCTCCTTCGAGTCTTTGGGGTAATACTCGTTGAAATCCGTCGAGTGATTAAATTCGCATTTGACAACAAACTGCTTAATATCCCCGCTCATTTGAAGGTTAGCCGTGAAACTGCCTTTGGGCGTCGCTCCGGTCACGGCATCCGGCAATGGCTCATTTTTGGTCGGAAGATAAGGCCCGTTAGCGTGCTGACTACCTTGTGCATAACTCCAACAGGGAAGCGATTCTTTACGCCTGTTTCCCCCGGCAGCAGTCCATGACTGCTTGGCCATCTTTTCGCTGATATAAATCGCGGACAGGAAATTTCCCTCCAGGTCTTCTGTCCATATAGCTATCTGCGGGGCATTCTTCTTCTTGATAAACCAAAAGATAGGAAAGTCATGTAACCACTCGTCCCCTTGCTCCACGGCAACTTTAATATTGCCGTTGCCAAATTCCGAATGTCTGGTATTCTGCCCGCCGCAACCCATTGTTATTATTGCTAAAACCATGCTTAAAATTGCCTTTTTCACTGTTAGTTATTTTATCATCATGTCGATCAGTACATCAATTCCTTTAGCTATCTTCTCCCAGCCTTTATCGCTCTGGATGTCAATGTCATTATACATCTTACAGTTTTCAGCAAACATGGCTAAATAGACTATTCCTGCATCCACGAGAGCGGATATGGCTTGTAATTGTTCCTTGTCTACCTTTGCAAACCCGGACATCATTTCCATAAATTGTACTCCCTTCCTTTCCCTTTGGGCACGGATTTCTACTACAAAATCCTTATCCGAAGAAAGTTCCCATCTTTTTAATCTTTTAAGCGCAGTGTTATCCCTGTATTTCGCTATTTCCCCGCGATAAAATGTTTTCAAATAGCCTTTAATATCCGAAACATCCGGTCGTTCCAACGACGCGTTAAGCCAAAAATCATGCTTCTTCATGTAGGCATAGATTAACGCGTCGAGAGATTCAAAATAGCGGTAAATGAGAGTTTTGTTTACTCCCGCTTGCTCTGCAACCTTCCTTACTCCAAGCGATTCAAAGCCTTCCCTCACGATAAGTTCCCCGACCGCGTTAATCAGTTTTTCTTCGGTCATATCCCGATCTCGTTCTATTTTCGTCATCTTGATCTAATTTTGTATCCAGCTGGGCACAAAATTAAGTAACCACCCGGACACAACCAAATTTTCCGGCGATTATTCTCAGATGTGACATGCACTCTGCTGATGATCAATAGATGGTTCATTCTGAAAGTGCCCGGCGACCAGGCCGAAGTCTTTGCCTCCGCTGAACGCTTCAGCGCCTCCGCCGAAAGATTCAGCGCTTCCGCCGAAAGTTTCAGCGCTTCCGCCGAAAGCTTCAGCGCCTCCGCCGAAAGCTTCAGCGCCTCCGCCGAAAGCTTCAGCGCCTCCGCGAAAGCTTCAGCGCCTCCGCCGAAAGTTTCAGCGCCTCCGCCGAAGGCTTCGTCTACCCCGCCGAAGGCTTCAGCGACCGCGCGAAAACCTTCGGCTCCGCCGGAGTGACCGGCGACCACGCAGGTGGTAAAGAGCTATAAAACAAAGGGGGGACACTCGCTATACGGCAAGTGTCCCCCCCTGTTTTATCCCCCGGTGCGATCAGCGGGGAACGAACGTGATGTCGACCACGTCGGCCTTCTCGAACATGCTTTTAGCAAACTTCTGAATATCCTTGGGGCGCACCTTCTTCAGGATATCCTCGAAATACTTGGGATCATCGGCATTGATGCCGTCCAGGTAATACGACCTGAGCACGCTCATCCAGTAATTATTGTGGGGCTTACTCTGCTCGTGGTTCTTGAGCATATTCGTGACCACCTTCTCCAGTTCCTCGGCGGTGGGTCCTTCCTTCATCATCTTCTCCACCTCGGTATAGATCAGCGGTTTCAAGTCATTAGCCCTTTCCGGGTCGCAGTCGAAAGACATCGTCATGTCGAAGCGCGGCGACGGCTCGTCGACGGCGCTTGCTCCCACCTGCACGCCATACGTTCCGCCCTCTTTCTCCCTGACATTCTCGGTATACCGGATATCGAGGATCCCCTTGATGATACTCAGGTAAAGGTCGCGCGCGATCGTGTACTTCATATCCTTGGAGAAGCGCGTGATCACGGTCGTCTTGGGAGTCTCGAGCGTCAGGGGGATCACCTTGGTTGTCTTGCCTTTTGGCGGTCCCACGCGGTGATCCTTCCACTTTTCGGCCCTCTTGTAGGAGGAGATCGAGCCGATATACTTTTCGACGAGTGGTTTGACCGTCTCGGCGTCGATGTTACCGACGATAAAGAAAGTGAAATCGCTCGCGTCCTTCATCCTGTCCCTGTAGATCTCCTCGATCTGGTCCAGCGAGATCGCGTCGAGCAGCCCTTTGCCGGTCAGGAGCACCCGGGGGTGGTAGTTGGACATGATCCGCGAGACCGAGTCCTGCATGATCTTCCTCGGGTTATTCTCCTGGTTAACAATCGCGGCGTAGTTGCGTTCCATGAGCGTCTGGTGCACCTCCCTGTCGAAGCGCGGCTTCTCGAAATAGAGGTAGATCAGTTGCAGCAGCGTCTCGAAGTCGGCCGGGGTAGAGGTACCGTTGATCGCCTCTGTCAGTCCGGCGATGCTGATGCCGACCCTGGCTTGTTTGCCCGTGAGGAGTTTTTGGAGGGTACGCAGGTCGTAATCGCCGACCCCGTAGGCGGAGACAAACTGGCTGGCGACGGAGGCCGAGGCGAGCTTGTCGAGGTCATAGAGGGAGGTGCCCCCCTTGCTATAAGAGGTGAGGGCTACCTCGTCTTTCTCGAAATCGGCCTTGCGGTAGAAGACCTTCGCCCCGTTAGCGAGCGCCCATTCCTCGGCGTCGAAGCGTGGCAACTTCTTGACGGAGACGATGGAGGAGCCGGTCAGTTCCTCGTTGACGAGCGCCCCTTCCGGCACCTTATCCTGGTACGGTTCGATGTCGGTAGCCTGCTCCACCTTATTGATGATCGCGAGGGCTTCCTGTTCCGCGAGGTGGGTAGCGCCCTCGGTGGGGCCTTGGACGACGATCACCATGTTCTGGTGGTTGATATACTGCTTGGCCAGCGCCGAGACCTCCTCCAGGGTAACGGTGGGGATGATGGTCTTGTAGAAGTGGTACGAGTACTCGGTATCGTCGAGCGGTTCATTGGAGAGGAAGTGCGACATGATCTGGTTGACATACGAGCTGGAGGTCGTCTTATCCCGTTGTTTGTAGGAGCTTTCGATAGACACCAGGGTATTGGTCTTGACCCGTTGCAGTTCGCCCTCGGTGAACCCGAAGCGTTTGACGCGTTCGTTTTCCCGGTAGATGGCCTCGAGGGCGAGGGCCTCCTCGTTGGGTTTAGCGCCGGCGGAGATGGCGTAGACGTCGACGCCGCGGAGCAGGCCGCTGAAGCCGCTGCTGGCGTTGATAAAGGGCGGGTTGCCCTTTTGGAGCAGTTCGTTGATGCGCTGCGAGAACATGCTGTTGTAGAAACTCCGGATGAGGTTCTGGCGGGCATACTCGTGGTTCTTCTTCTCGTTCGGCGTGGCGGGGAACTTGATATAGACGGCAACGGTGGAGCGCGTCAATTCCTTGTCGGTCACGAGCGCGAACTTGATGTCGTCGTGTGGCGCCACCTCGTGGCTGGGCCTGGGCGTCGGATTGACGGGCGCCGGGATGCCCGAGAAGAGCGTGATCACCTTCTTTTCCATCTCGTCGGCGTCGAAGTCCCCGACGACGACAATGGCCTGGAGGTCCGGCCGGTACCATTTGGCGTAGAAGTCGCGGAGCGCCTGGTAGGGGAAGTTATTGATCAGTTCCAGGTTACCGATCACGTCCCGGTGGGCGTACTTGGAGTTATTGAGCAGCACCGGCATCAGCTGTGCCCTCATCCTGAACTGCGAGTTGCGCCGCGTCCGCCATTCCTCGGAGATCACGGGCCGTTCGGCGTCGATCTCCTCCTCCTTGAGGGTCAGGAAATGCGACCAGTCGTGGAGGATCAGCAGGCACGTGTCCAGCAGTTTGGGATTCGTGGTCGGGACGTTGTCGATGTTGTAGACGGTCTCGTCCTGCGAGGTATAGGCGTTGATGTCCCCGCCGAACTCGATGCCGTACTTTTCGAGGATCTTGATCAGCGTTTTCCTCCCCGGGAAGTGTTTACTGCCATTGAAGGCCATGTGTTCGAGGAAGTGCGCCAGCCCGTCCTGATCGTCATTTTCGAGGATTGCCCCGACGTTCTGGATGATATAAAAGTTGGCGCGCTCCTTGGGTTCCGCGTTATGGCGGACGTAGTACGTCAGCCCGTTCGACAGTTTCCCGGTACGGATCAGCGGGTCCGCGGGAACGGGAGCGTTCATGTCATATTGCGCCGAAAGCTGTAAGCTGGCCAGCGCGAAAAAGAGACATAGGAAAGAGAATCTTTTTGTCATACGGAAATCTTTTTATGTTTTGTAGCGCAAATGTAATGGATTGAAAGTAGCGGTGGGCGGCGTCCCCGCGCTTTAACATTAATTTATGGTGAGCATGGGATTTTTGTAGTAGTTTTGGCCATTCAAATGAACCGACACATGAAAGCGAAGAGAAGATTCTGGAAGAAGCTAAGAAATAAGTACAAGCTCTCGATCATGAACGAGACCACCTTCGAGGAGGTCATGCACGCCCGCCTCTCGCGGCTCCACGTGATCAGCGCCTTGAGCATGCTGGCGGTGGTGCTGGTGGCGGCGACAACGGTGTTGATAGCCTTCACCAGCCTGCGCGAGTTGATCCCCGGCTACCCCGACCGGAGCTTGCGGCGGCAGATCACCCTGAACGCCTTGCGCGTGGACTCGCTGGCAATCGAGCTGGAGCGGCGAGACCGCTTTTTCAATTCCATACGCGCGGTGATCGCCGGCGGGGAGGCGGGGGGAGACTCGACGCTCGGCGCGCCCCTCGTCGCGAGGGGGGGCTACGACACGATCTCCATGGGCGCGAGCAAGGAAGAGCAGCGTTTCAGGGAGATGGTCGAGGAGCGCGAGCGATTCAACCTCACCCTGGGCGACTGGCCCCCGGCGGCCTCCCAGGAGACCTTTTACCACTGCTTCCCCCCCATTGCCAACGGGATGATCACCGCCCGTTTCAACGAGGCCATCCACCACTACGGGATCGACCTCGCCGCCAAGCAGAACGCCTACGTCTCGGCCGTGCTCGGCGGAGTGGTCATCTTCAGCGACTGGACGCTCAAGACCGGCTACGTGATCCAGGTGCAGCACCCCGGCGAGTTCATCTCCATTTACAAGCACAACTCCGAGCTGCTCAAGGTGCAGGGCGACGTCGTGCGAGCCGGAGAGGCCATCGCGATCGTCGGAAACACCGGGGAGGAGACCACCGGCCCCCACCTCCACTTCGAGTTGTGGCGAGGCGGGAAGCCCCTCGACCCGGAGAAGTACGTCAAATTCGAGTAACCCGTGAGAAGCATCACCATCCTCGGCTCCACCGGCTCCATCGGCGCGCAGGCCCTCCAGGTGGTAGCCGCCCACCCGGCCCGCTTCCGCGTCGAGGCCCTGACGGCCCACCGCAACGCGGAGCTACTGGCGCGCCAGGCCAGGCTCTTTAAACCCAACGCGGTGGTAATCGCCGACGAGGAAAAGTACGGCGAGTTAAAGGAACTGCTGAAGGACGAGTATATAAAGGTGTACGCCGGCAGCGAGGCGATCGCCCAGGTCGCCGAGAGCGCCCCGGCGGACGTCGTCCTGGTGGCGATGGTCGGGTACAGCGGCCTCCTCCCCACCGCGCGAGCGATCCGGGCCGGCAAGGCGATAGCGCTGGCCAACAAGGAGACGCTGGTGGTCGCCGGCGAGTTGATCCGCGACCTGGCGGCGCGTCACCGGGCCGCGATACTGCCGGTAGACTCCGAGCACTCGGCCATCTTCCAGTGCCTCGCCGGCGAGGGCGACAATCCCGTCGAGAAGCTGATCCTCACCGCCTCCGGTGGCCCTTTCCGGGGGAAAGACCGGGCCTTCCTCGAACGCGTCACCCCCGACCAGGCCCTCCGCCACCCCACATGGAACATGGGCGCCAAGGTCACCATCGACTCCGCCTCCCTCATGAACAAGGGCTTCGAGGCCATCGAGGCCCGCTGGCTCTTCGACGTCCCCCCGGGGCAGATCGAGGTACTCGTCCACCCCCAGTCCATCGTCCACTCCATGGTGCAGTTCGCCGACGGCTCCGTCAAGGCACAGCTGGGCGCTCCCGACATGCGCCTCCCCATACAATACGCGCTCTCCTACCCCGATCGTCTCCCCTCCGCCCTCCCCCGCGTCGACTTCGACGCCTGCCGCGTCCTCACCTTCGAGCGCCCCGACGGCGACGCCTTCCCCAACCTCGCCCTCGCCCTCGAGGCCGCGCGGAGGGGCGGCAACGTCCCCTGCATACTCAACGCCGCCAACGAGATCGCCGTCGAGGCCTTCCTCCGCGGTAGGCTCTCCTTCACCGGCATGTCGCGCCTCATCGAGCGGGTCATGAACGACCTCCCCTACCTCCCCGCACCCTCCCTCGAAGACTACGCCGCCACCGACGAGGAGGCAAGAACGCTGGCCCGCGAACGGGCGCGGCGAGGGCAAGATTGAGAAATAATGCTACCTTCGCGACCCATACAGGAGAAAAAATAAAACAACATGGAAATAATCGTTAAAGCGCTACAATTCTTCTTCAGCCTCTCGATACTCGTGCTGGTGCACGAAATGGGGCACTACGCGATGGCCCGACTCTTCAAGGTGCGGGTCGAGAAATTCTACATCTTCTTCAACCCCTGGTTCTCCCTCTTCAAATTCCGCCGCGGCGACACCGAGTACGGCATGGGATGGTTGCCCCTCGGCGGCTACGTCAAGATATCCGGCATGATCGACGAGTCCATGGACGTCGAGCAGATGAAGGAGCCGCCCAAGCCCCACGAGTTCCGCTCCAAACCGGCATGGCAGCGCCTCCTCATCATGATCGGCGGCGTCCTCGTCAACCTCCTCTTCGCCTTCTTCCTGTACATCCTGATCCTCTACGCCTGGGGCGAGCGATACCTCCCCGCCGAGAACCTCCGCCACGGCGTCGTCGCCGACTCCCTCTTCATCGACGCCGGCATACAAAACGGCGACGTCATCTTCGCCCTCGACAACAAGAAAGTGGAAGACTTCGGCAGCATCGTCGCCACCATCCTCCTCGACGAGGTCGCCACCGTCCAGCTACGCCGCGGCCGCGACACTCTCTCCATCGCCCTCCCCCCCGCCTTCCGCAAAAACCTCCTCGCCGCCTCCTCCAAAGGCTTCAAGCGCGTCACCTTCCTCTCCCCCCGCCACCCCTACACCGGCGAGATCGCCCAAGTGCAGGCCAACTCCCCCGGAGCAAACGCCGGACTGAAAGCCCGCGACCGACTCCTCGCCCTCGACGGGCAGACCTTCGACTACTTCGACCAGGCCACGGCCCTCATCCGATCTCGCGCCGGCAACACACTCAACGCCACCGTCCTCCGCGACGCCGACACCCTCCGCCTCCACCTCCCCGTGGGCAACGACGGCCTCATCGGCATCTACTGGAACATCAAAGACGACCTCGTCCACGCCGTCCACCACTACTCCTTCCTCGCCGCCATACCCGCCGGCTGCCGCACGGGCGTCGAACGCGTCAACGGCTACCTCAAGCAATTCAAGCTCTTCAAAGACCCCGAGGCGCTCAAGTCAATGGGAGGCTTCATCGCCATCGGCAACATCTTCCCCGACCACTGGCACTGGCCATCCTTCTGGGAAATGACCGCACTCCTCTCCATCGTCCTCGGCATCATGAACCTCCTCCCCATACCCGCCCTCGACGGCGGACACGTCCTCTTCCTCTGCTACGAGCTGGTCACGCGCCGCAAACCCAGCGACAAGTTCCTCGAAAGAGCGCAAGTCGCCGGCATGATCTTCATCCTCGCCCTCCTCGTCTTCGCCAACGGAAACGACATCTTCAAGTGGATCACCGGCTGATCCTCCTCCTCCTCCTCTTCCTCCTCCCGGCCGAACGCGCCCCGGGGCAACACCGCGTGGTCTTCTATAACGTCGAGAACCTCTTCGATACCACCAACGACCCCGGCGTCCGCGACGGCGAGTTCACCCCCACCGGCAACCGCCGCTGGACCCGGGAGCGATACGTCCAAAAGATACTACGCGTCTCCCGCGCCCTCGCCGATGCCGGGGGAGGCCGCCTCCCCCTCCTCGTCGGCCTCGCCGAGATCGAAAACCGGGGCGTCCTCTCCGACCTCGTCACCCGCACCTCCCTCGCCCCGGGCAACTACGGCATCCTGCACGTCGACTCCCCCGACCCCAGGGGCATCGACGTCGCCCTCCTCTACCGGAAAAAACTCTTTCGCGTCCTCGACTCCGCCGCCCTCACCGTGCCCCTGGAGCGCGGATCCCCCACCCGCGACATCCTCTACTGCAAGGGCCTCCTCCTCCCCGCCGACACCCTCCACCTCCTCGTCTGCCACTTCCCCTCCATGATCGGCGGCGAACGACAGACCGAGTGGAAACGACTACGCGCCGCCGGAGTCCTCCGCCGCGCCGTCGACTCCATCCAACGCCGCGCCCCCCGCGCCGCCATCATCATCATGGGCGACCTGAACGGCACGCGCGACACGAAGGCCCAACAACACCTGCGCGTCACCCTCCCTCCCTCCCGCCCCCTCCACCCCTCCGCCCTCTACTACACCTCCGCGCCCTCCACCCGCTCCCCCCAGGGCACCTACCGCTATCGCGGCCGCTGGCAGACCCTCGACCACATCATCGTCTCCGGCTCCCTCCTCAACGGCGACTACCCCCGCCAGGTCACCCTCCCCGCCCGCGTCTTCATGCCCCCCTCCCTCCTCGAGGACGACACAAACCATTACGGCAAAACCCCCTTCCCCACCTTCCGCGGCTCCGCCTACCTCGGCGGATACAGCGACCACCTCCCCGTTTATATCATCGTGAGGTAGAGACGCGATACATAGCGTCTCTACCGTGTTTGTGCGGATTCCGCGTGAGCGCGTGCGGAATCCGCATATACTCGCGCGGATTCCGCACGAGTACGCGCGGATTCCGTACGAGCACGCGCGGATTCCGTACGAGCACGCGCGTATTCCGCACGAGCATACGCGGATTCCGCACGAGCATACGCGGATTCCGCATGTACCCGCGCGGAATCCGCGCGTACTTGCGCGGATTCCGCGCGGACATAAAGGAGACGCTTTCGAGCAAAAAAGGGATTTGCGCGTTCGCGAGAGAAGCCGTATATTTGTCGCACGAGCCTCCCTCAAGAGGGAGGGGGATCGCGATGAAACACTAACTAAAAATACAAAACGATCATGTCAACAAAAGATCATGGATGGAAACCCAGGTCACACAAAGAGATATACGACCACTTCACCACGCTCGTCAGGGGTCTCGATGACCGGGAAAGACGAGTCCACCTCGGACTCGGACCCGATACCCTCCAGGGAAAATGGGTCGACGATGTCCTGCTGCCGAAGGTCGGGAACTCCATAGATTGCTACATGGATTGGCTGGATCGCTCGCGGCGTACCTTGATCCATATCCGGCTACTGAAGGAGGCAGAGCAGGAAGCCCTTCCCCCGTACATAAAACTGGCGTACATGCTTAAGTATAGCCCGTTGGCAGAATCGGCCGACTTCATCAGCCTCGGATTCCCGGCGCCCTCCGTCAAGAGCCGCCACCGGGCGCCCGTGGCAACGACCTACCCCGCGTTCAGGGTGGAACACCCCGCTCCCAACCGCGTGCTCGTCTATTTCTACGACATGGAAGGCGGGAAAGGACGCGGGAAACCCGACGGGCAACACGCCGTGGAGATCGCCTGGATACTGCATCCCGCGACGTGGAACGGGGTAGTGAGCATCGAGGACCTGGCGCTCTCGGCGGTCGCCACGCACTCCCCCTACCTGCTCGATCTCAAGAGCGAAGACCAGGGGAAGGCCCTGTACATCGCCATGCGGTGGGAGAACAACGTCGGACAACCAGGCCCGTGGAGTCCCGTCACGCGCGCGATCGTCTCGTGAACCGTCCCCCGACTGCCGGGCCGGGAGCGCCGGAGAGCGCGAAAACCTTCGATGATGATGAGTGAAAATCAAGACATATTGCTGAAACAACTGGAGAAAGACGACGAGAGGGCGTACGCGCGGCTGTATGCCCTGTTTTTCGTCCCCCTGCTGCTCTTCTCGCGCAAGTACGTGAACGACGAGGAGGTCGCGAAGGACGTCGTCCAGGAGGTCTTTATCGCCATGCTGGGGAGAAAAAAGGAGTTTTATAACATGGCGGCGCTCAAGGAATACCTCTATAACTCGGCCCGGAACGCGTGCCTCAACCACCTGAGGCACGAGAAGGTGAAGGGACGCTTCGAGAGCCGCGCGGCGCGGGAAGGAGAGGAGGAGGAGCGCTTCCAGGAGAGGGTGTTGGAGGAGGAGGTCTACGCGCGGCTGGCGGCGGCCATCGAGCGGCTGCCGGGGCAGTACCGGGCGGTCATCCGCTATACCCTGGAGGGTCACAAGATCTCCGAGATTGCCCGGAAAATGAACATCTCCTTGGACACCGCCAAGGAGTACAAGAAAGCAGGCAAGAAACGCCTCATCATCGCCCTCCGCCCCTCCGGCGACCTGTTCCTGCTGCTGGCGACGCTTTAGTCCCGCCGCCGGGGAGCAATTTTATCGCTCCCGCGTCCCCCCGTTTTGCCCCTCTGCGTGTTTTTACAGAAAAAGCCCGAAATGAACCCAAGGATCATAACACTATTCGACCTCTCGCTGATCATCGCCCGGCACCTCGCCGGGGAGATGACCGACGAGGAGCGGGAGCAGCTGAACGCGTGGCTGGCCGAGTCCGCGCACCACCGGGAACTCCTGGAACGGGTGCGGGACGAACGGCTGACGCGCGAGAAGCTGCTGGCGTATGAACGCGCGGACGTGGAAGAAGCCCTCGCCCGGTTTCTCGCCGAGAAGCGGAAGAGGAGCATGAGGAGGCGGCTGACGCGCTACGCGGGAGTGGCGGCGCTGCCGGTGATCGCGGCGGCGTGGTGGCTGTCGAGTCGCCCGGTGGCCGAGGCGCCGGCGGTGGATGAACCGCTGTTGCCGCGCCTGGCGAGCAGCATCACGCTGACGGCCCCGGGGGGGAAGTATATCGAGCTTCCGGCGGCGCTGCCCCCGGAACAGCGGATCGGGGCGGACCTGGTGCTGAAGCAGGAGGCGGGGATGGCCCGTATCGTGCCCGTGACGGGCGACCGGGAGGAGTACCGGACGATCTCGGTGCCTCGCGGGGGAGAGTTCAGGATCATGCTGGGCGACGGGACGAAGGTGTGGGTGAACGCGGAGACGAAGTTCTCCTTCCCGCTGGAATTCGCGGGGGGGGAACGGCGGGTGATGCTCGAGGGGGAGGCCTACTTCGAGGTGGCGCGGGACTCCGGGCGCGCGTTCGCGGTGGAGACGCCGCTGGCGACGGTGACGGTACGCGGCACGTCGTTTAACCTTTCCTCGGACGCGCGAAGGGCGCGGACAGTGGCCACGCTGGTCGAGGGGGCGGTGGACTTCACGGTGAGGGAGACGGGCGAGCAGGTGCCGATGCGGGCGGGGGAGCAGGTGGTGCTGACGGGCGAGGGATGGGACAAGCGGGAGGTGGAGCCTTCCCTGTACACCTCGTGGCGGGAGGGGTGGCTGAACTTCTCGAGCGAGCGGCTGGAGGAGATGCTGGAGGTGATCGCCCGGTGGTATAACGCGGAGGTGCTTTTTGTCAACGAAGCGGCGAAGGACATGCTCTACACGGGGCAGGTGCGGAAGTACGAGGACTTCCGGGAGGTGCTGAACATCATCTCGCTGACCCGCTCGGCGCGCTTTAGCGTGGACAATCGAACGATTATAGTGCATTGAAAAAGGGCAGGGGTATTGGCGTACCCCTGCCCGAACGAAATAAGCAAATACCAGTAATTACTTAATGTGACAAATGTATGAAAAAACGAGTAGTATGCGGCCCCCCAGGGGTCAGTTTATCGAGAAAAGCCTGTAGAATCATGAAAACAACGGCCCTCCTCCTTCTGATCACCATTTCCCAGAGCTTCGGGAACGCGCGCGCCCAGGGCGTGAAGTTAGACATCGAGCTAAAGGACGCTCGTTTCGCGCAATTCATGGAGCAGGTACGTCGACAGAGCGACTTCACCTTCTTCTTCAATGACGCGTCGGTGCTCGACCTGAAGGAGATCACGCTCACGCTGCAACAAGCGAACATCGAGGTCGCGCTGGAAGCGTGCCTGCGGGGGAGCAACGTGGCGTACCGGATCAAAGACCAGACGATCATCCTCTATAGCCTGCAACAACAACAGGAGAACGAGGTGAGGGGCCGCGTGGTGGACGCCCAGGGCGCTCCGCTGGTCGGGGCCACGGTGAAGGTCGTGGACGGCGAGGAGAAGGCGAGCGGCCCGCTGCGAGGCGCGGTCACGAACGCCGAGGGGGAGTTTGTCCTGCGGACGCCCAGCGACAAGGTGGCGTTAGAGATCAGCTTCGTGGGGTATATCACCCGCAAGATCCCGGCGGGGAACGCGCGGGAACTGGCCCGGGTGGTGCTCCAGGAAGGGACCACGGCGATCGGCGAGGTGGTGGTCACCGGCATGGTGCAGGTCGATAAACGCCTCTTTACCGGCGCCACCGACCAGCTGCGGGCCGAGGAGATGAAGATCGACGGCCTCCCCGACATCAGTCGCTCCCTCGAGGGCCGCTCCGCCGGGGTCTCCGTGCAGAACGTCTCCGGCACCTTCGGCACCGCCCCCAAGATCCGCATCCGGGGGGCTACCTCCATCTACGGCAGCTCGCGCCCCCTGTGGGTGGTCGACGGGGTGATCATGGAAGACGTCGTGGAGGTCGACGCCGACGCACTCTCGTCGGGCGACGCCGAGACGCTCATCAGCTCGGCCATCGCCGGCCTGAACGCCGATGACATCGAGAGCTTCCAGCTACTCAAAGACGGCTCCGCCACCTCCATCTACGGCGCGCGGGCCATGGCCGGCGTGATCGTCGTCACGACCAAGAAAGGGAAAAAGGGAACCAGCGACATGAAATACACCGGGGAGTTCACCACGAGACTCGTCCCCAGCTATACCGGCTACGACATCATGAACTCGCAAGACCAAATGGACGTCTACAAGGAACTCGAGGCCAAAGGATGGCTGAACTTCTCGGACACCTACCGGGACAAGAATAGCGGGGTCTACGGGAAGATGTACCAGATGATGAATACCTATGACCCCGTCACCGGCACCTACGCCCTGATGAATACCGAACAGGCCAAGAACGTCTACCTCCGGCAAGCCGAGATGAGAAACACGAACTGGTTCCAGGAACTGTTCCGCCTCAGCCTCCAGCAAAACCACTCGCTGAGCATGTCCGGAGGCAACGACAAGACCTATTACTATGCCTCGCTCAGCGCCATGATCGATCCCGGGTGGACCATCGCCAGCTCCGTCAACCGCTACACGGGCATCCTGAACTCCACCTATAACATCCGCCCGAACCTCTCGCTGAACCTCATCACGAACGCCTCCTACCGCGAACAATGCGCACCGGGAACACTCGGGCAAGAGACCAACGTGGTCGCCGGGGAGATGACGCGCAACTTCGACATCAACCCGTATAGCTACGCCCTGAACGCCTCCAGGACGATGGACCCCGCGGAGTTCTACACGAGAAACTACGCGCCGTTCAACATCCACCACGAGCTGGACAATAACTACATCGACCTGCACGTCGTCGACCTGAAGTTCCAGGGAGAGTTCAAATGGCGGCTCAGACGCCACCTCGAAGTGACCGCCCTGGGCGCCATGAAGTATTCCCTCTCCTCCCTCGAACACCACATCAAGGACGAGTCGAACCAGGCCACCGCCTACCGCACCATGCCCGACGCGATCGTGAGGGACGCGAACCCGTACCTCTACAAGGATCCCGATAACCTGGCCGAACCGCCCATCAGCGTGCTGCCGCAGGGCGGTATCTACAAACGCACGGACAACCTGATGGTGGGGTACGACACCCGCGCCACCGCCACCTGGGACCAGGACTTTAACAACACCCACATCGTGAAACTCTACGGGGGCCTCGAGGTCAACTCCGCCGACCGCCAGCGCGTGCCCTTCACCGGGTGGGGCCGCCAGTACTCTATGGGCGACGTCGTCAACTACGCCTACGAGGTCTTCAAGCAGAGCAAGGAAGGCGGGTCGAGCTATTACAGCGTCAGCAGCTCCCGCTCCCGCAGCTCCGCCTTCTTCGCCTTCGGCGCGTACTCCTACCTGAGCAAGTATACCTTCAACGGCACCCTGCGCTACGAAGGCACCAACAAGCTCGGCAAGGCACGCTCCGCCCGCTGGCTGCCCACATGGAACCTCGCCGCCGCATGGAACCTCCACGAGGAGGAGTTCTTCAAGAACAACCCCTCCTTCCTCACCCACGCCAAGGTCAAGGCCTCGTATAGCCTCACCGGCGACCGCGGCCCCGGGAGCGTGACCAACTCAAAGGCCGTCATCCGCTCGTCGCTCATCTGGAGACCACAGTCCGACCAGCAGGAGACTGAATTATACATCAGCAGTCTCGAGAACAGCGAACTCACCTACGAGAAAAAGCACGAGCTGAACATCGGCGTCGACCTCGGCTTCTTTGACAACCGCGTCAACCTGAGCATGGACTGGTACCGCCGCAATAACTTCGACCTCATCGGCGAACTCTCCACGATGGGCGTCGGGGGAGAGATCGACAAGTACGCCAACAACGCCTCCATGAAGTCCAACGGCTTCGAGGCTACCCTCTCCACCAAGAACTTCAAGCGGGCGGGCTTCTCCTGGAATACCGACTTCATTTTCTCCTATACCCACGCCGAGATCACCACCCTCAACTCCCGCAAAAGGGCCTTCGACTTCGTCGCCGGCACCGGCTTCGGGAAGGTCGGCTACCCCCACCGCGCCCTCTTCTCCTTCCCCTTCAGGGGACTGAACGAGGACGGCATGCCCACGTTCCTCGACCAGGACGGCAACATCTCCATCGCGGGGATCTACTTTCAGGAACGGGAAAACCTCGGCTTCCTCAAGTACGAAGGCCCCTCGGAGCCGACCCTCTTCGGCAGCCTCGGGAATGTCTTTACCTACAAGACACTCCGCCTGAACGTCTTTATCACCTACTCCTTCGGCAACAAAGTGCGCCTCGACAGGGTCTTCAGGGCCGTCTACTCGGACGTCGACGCCATGCCGAAAGAGTTCAAAAACCGCTGGGTGTTGCCCGGCGACGAGGCGCGCACCCACGTGCCGGTGATCGTCAGCAGGCGGCAGTACAACGGGAACAGCAAGGTCACGGACGTCGCCTACGGCTATAACTCCTACAACTATTCCGACACGCGCATCGCCGACGGGGGATTCGTCAGAATGAAGGAAATATCGCTCTCCTACGAGCTGCCCAGGCGCGTGCTCGCGCGGACAGGCTTCAAAAACGCCTCGCTAAAGGTGCAAGGCACGAACCTCTTCCTCCTCTACGCCGATTCAAAGCTCAACGGGCACGATCCCGAGTTTTTCCACGCCGGGGGAGTCTCGGCGCCACTATCGAAACAGTTCACATGCACGCTACGACTTGGAATCTAAAAAAACGACCGATCATGAAACACACGTACCTTATTATATGCCTCTTCGCGGGACTGACCTTCTCCTGCGATCGCTTCCTCGACACCCTGCCGGATAACCGCACGGAGGTGGATACCGACGAAAAGATCACCAACCTGCTCGTCTCCGGATACGACGAGCACCCCGGCATCGTCCTCACCGAGATGATGTCCGACAACATCGACAGCCGCGGGTCGCTCGGCAACGCCTACAACCGCCTCCAGGACGAGCAGTTCGCCTGGGCCGACATGCTCGAGACCGGCAACGACTCCCCCAAGGCCATCTGGGACGGCTGCTACGGGGCCATCGCGGTCGCTAACCACGCCCTCCAGGCCATCGAGGAGCAGGGCAACCCCGCCCGGCTCGCGCCACAAAGGGGAGAGGCGCTCCTCATCCGCGCCTACCACCACTTCCGCCTCGTCAACATCTTCGGCCTCCACTATTCCAAGGCCAACGGCGAGACCGATCCCGGCGTCCCCTACGCCACCGAACCGGAGACCACCGTCGCCCCCCACTACGAGCGGGAGTCCGTCGCCGAAGTCTACCGCAAGATCGAACAAGACCTCCTCGAGGGACTGCCGCTCATCGACGACAACCTCTACTCCATGCCCAAGTACCACTTCAACCGCAGCGCCGCCCACGCCTTCGCCGCGCGCTTCTACCTCTACTACGGCAAGTACGAGCAGGTCATCGAGCACGCCAACGAGGTGCTCGGCAGCAACCCCGTCAATGTCCTGCGCAGGGTCATCGACTTCGTACCGCTCGCCGGGGACTACTCCCTTGTCTCCAATGCCTACATCCTGCCAAAGGAGGAGGCCAACCTGCTGTTGATACCCGTCTATTGCTACGCCGGGTCGATCTTCCGCAACACCAGCAGCGGGAAAAAGTACATGTACTCCCAGTACCTCTCCTCCAGCGAGGTCACCCGCAGCAACGGCCCCTGGGGAGTCTACAGCAGCAGCATGTTCTACCACCGCACCGGCACTTACAGCAGCTACGGCGGCTATGCCTGCGTCCCCAAGTTCCCCGCACTCTTCCAGTACACCAACCGCGTCACCAGCACCGGTTACACGCGCACCGTCCAGGTCGCCTTCACCACCGACGAGACCCTCCTCTGCCGCGCCGAGGCCTTCATCATGCTCCAGCGCTACGACGAGGCCGTCGTCGACCTCGCCCTCTGGATGTCCAACCATACCTCCTCCCCCGAGGTGCTGACCAGGGCGCTCATCAACAACTTCTACTCCGATCCCAACCCCGATCCCGACGATCCCGACAACCCCCATTACTATACCTGGGAAGTCCCCACCATCAAAAAGCGCCTCAACCCGGAGACCCCCATCGTCTCGGCCGAGCAAGAGAACTTCCTACAGTGCCTCCTGCACTTCCGCCGCATCGAGACCGTCTTCGAGGGACTGCGCTGGTACGACGTCAAGCGCTTCGGCATCGTCATCTACCGGCGGGAGCTTAACGCCAACAACGTCGCCACCCTCCTCGACTCCCTGCCCGTCAACGACCCGCGCCGCGCCGTACAGTTGCCAGACCCGGTCATCAAGGCAGGCATGACCCCAAATCCCAGAAACAAGTAACCCACAAATCCCACCAAGATGAAAAACATACTCCTTTATATTGTCGTCGCGCTCCTCGCCGCCTCGTGCGTCGAGAAAGGCCCCAGGGACGAAAGCATCTTCGTCGACTCCGAGACCGCCCTCGACTCCGTCGGGCAGTGGCTGCTCGAGAACTACACCTATCCCTACAACATCAACGTCTTCTACAAGCTCACCGACATCGAGATCGACAGGAGCTACGAGGTCGCCCCGGCCATCCCGAGGAAAGCCCTCGCCATCGCGAAGGTCCTCAAGTTCATGTTCTACGAGGCATACGCCGAAGTCCTCGGGGCCGATTTCATGCGCTCGCACTCGCAGCGGGTCATCCAACTCATCGGGTCAGGGGCATTCACCAACCTCACCGTCAAAAAAGGATCGGCAGAGAGCGGCATGAAGATCATCCTGTACAAGATCAACGACCTCGCGCCGACGAGCATCAACCAGACGCTCCTCAGTGAATGGTACCTCAAGACCATGTTCCACGAGTTCTCGCACATCCTGCACCAGAAAAAGGACTACCCGACCTCCTTCAAGCTCGTCACCCCCTCCGACTATGTCGGCGACGAGTGGACCTCCGACGGGAACACCCTCGAGATCGCCCTCCAAAAGGGCTTCATCAGCACCTACGCCCGCGCCGAACCTCACGAGGATTTCGTCGAAATCATCGCCTTCTACGTCGTCAAGCCCGACGGCTGGTGGGAAGAACAGGAGGCCCTCGCCGGGACGGAAGGCACCGCGCTCCTCCGCGCCAAGCTGGACATCGTCAAAACGTACCTCAGGGACGTTTGGGCGCTTGACCTCGACCTCCTGCGGGCCGTCGTCCAGCGGCGTTTCTCCGAACTCGAAGAACTGCACATCGAAGACCTCTTAAAATAATCCGCCATGAAACATCTATTATACATCCCCGCCATACTCCTGCTCCTTGCCGCCTGCGTGCCCGTCATCGAAGACGCGTTCGACGCCTCGGCCTCCGAACGCACCGCCGCCCGACAAAGGGAGTTGAAAGCTACCCTCACCGCGGCGCCCAACGGCTGGCTCGTCGACTACTACCCCGACAAAAACGCGGCGCTCGGCGGATACGCCATGCACATCGTCTTCGCCGCCGACGGACAAGCCACCGTCGCCTGCGAACAGGAAACCAACCTCCCCGCCGGCGACCCCTTTACCTCCAACTACGACATCCTCGCCGATCAGTCCGTCACACTCTCTTTCAACACGTATAACCCCGTCATGCACTTCTTCAGCGAGCCGGCCGGAAGCTCCGACGTCGACGGCCTCGCCGGGGACTACGAGTTTATCCACGTGGAGACGGTCGACGACCGCGTCGAGTTTATCGGGAAAAAATGGAAACAGCGCGTCGTCATGCGCCGTTGCGCCCCCACCTTCGACTTCGACGCCTACGTCGCCTCCGTCAACAACATGGTCGAGACGCTCTCCGGATACGGCATGTTCGCCCTCCAGACAGGAGCCAACATCCTCGGCACCGCCACCGTCGTCGATCGCTCCTTTAACCTCACCTACACCTCGACCAGCGGGCAGGACGCCACCGAGGTCTCCGTCAAACTGCCCTACCTCATCACCGCGGACGGCATCCGCCTGAACAAACCCTTCGTCTTAGAAGGCAACACCATCGAGAACTTCCTCTGGGACGAGGCCGCCAAGCA
Organism: Odoribacteraceae bacterium; assembly: GCA_031257615.1. Classification (GTDB taxonomy): domain Bacteria; phylum Bacteroidota; class Bacteroidia; order Bacteroidales; family Marinifilaceae; genus JAIRKS01. Next base: position 3,375 of record JAIROI010000021.1, on the reverse strand, counting down.
ATACACCTGCGCCGATCCCGGAACCAACATCAGCGCCGTCCCCTACTTCCCGCCGGACTACGAACTGCAATACGAGGAGATCCTCGGCCGCTGGGCCTTCCAGTGCACCGGCTACACCGGGGGCGTCACGTACAGGGACACCGTCGTCTTCGCCCTCAAGAAGAAGAACGCCTCTTTCACCCTCACCTTCCCGGGACTCTTCCCGATCGTCGCCCTCGACGTCTCCTTCAACGCCGCCAAAGGCACCATCGCCATCGCCAACCAGGTTATCCTTACCACCGTCGACGGCAACCACCTCCGGCTATCCCTCTACAACTACACCGCCAACTCCAGCTACCCCGCGGCCGGATCGTACGGCCTCAAAGGGGTTTGGAATCATGACGAGGGAGGAGTCAGGCGCATGACCCTCGACAACGACGGGAGACAAGCCGCCACCGGAATCTACGGCTTCCTGCTCCGCGCCTACCTCCCCAACACCACCACCGCCGCCACCGCCGACACGCACCCCGGCATCACCAGCGGGAACTACCTCGGGAACACCGCCGACTACGGCACCACCAACTACCGCTTCTACTCCTGCGTACTCACCAAACTAAACGATTAAATCATGAAACACCACATACTCCTCTTCGCCGTCGCCCTCCTCGCCGCCGCCTGCGAGAGCGAACAAAGCGCCTCCTACTTCGAGGCCGCCAGACTCCCCGTCGAGAGCGCCTCCGTCAGCTACTTCCCAGCGGCCGGCGGGACAGGCGTCATCACCATCACCACCACCGAGTCGCTCACCGTCACCAGCGACCAACCCTGGTGCCGCCCCGTCAACACCAGCGTCGCCACGCCCTCTTCCACCGCGGCCTCCACCGCGGGCAATGGCGCCACCGCGCCCGCCGCCGGCACCACCACCCCGCCGCCTGCCGCCGCTGACGCACCGCGCACCGTCATCACCGTCGCGGTCGACACCACCGCCAGCCTCTCCGAGCGCACCGCCCTCATCACCATCACCGCCGGCGACCGCAAGGCATACCTCCCCGTCACGCAAGGCCCCGTCTCCATCGCCCTCGAGGCCGACGCCCTCGCCTTCTCCGCCAAGGGAGGATCCAACGCCGTCGCCGTCCAATCCCCCGTGCGCCTCACCGCCTCCAGCGACCAACCCTGGTGTCGCGTCGCCGTCGAGGCTGACCGCGTCACCGTCACCACAGACGTCAACGCCACCATGAACCTCTCCCGCGACGCCACCGTCACCGTCCGCGCCGGAGAACGCGCGCGCCAAATCTCCGTCAACCAGCGACCCCCCAGCCTCGAGTTCGCCCCCGTGCCCGCCGAGCTTGTCGCCGGGGCCTCCGCGCTCAAACTCTATTACGAGTGCACCTTCCCCATCGCCTGCACCCCCCTCGACCCGTGGATCGAGGCCTCCGTCGCCGGGGACACCATCACCTTCACCATGACCGCCAACCCCAACATGAGCGACTCCCGCCAGGGAACCGTCACCGTCACCGGCGGCCCCTTCGAGAGTAACGTCACCCTCGTCCAGCGACCCCTCATCGTCGACTACATCCCCGACCCCGACGCCAACGACGCGCAGGCCTTCATGAACCTCAAGAACTACAACAACACCACCTCGCGCTACAAGGCCGTCCACATGTCCCCCGCGCTCCAGGCCATCTGGGACCGCCTCGCCGCGTTCTGCGAGACCATCCCGATCACCCTTAGCGAGTTTCGCGTAGAGGCCCCGCGCAGCTCCTACAAGTACTCCTTTGTCGTCTACTTCCTGGAGGGAACCACCGGCCGCGCCTACTACTGGAACTCCACCAACGGCTTTTCCACCCCCTCCGGTGGCGATCCTCTCCACGACGTCGTCGCCAACGTCTCCGGATACTCCTACAGCAGCGGCTTCGACGCGACCCAGCGCGCCGCCATCACCGGACACGAGGCCTACCTCGCCCTCCGCGAATTTTGCATCGCCGCCACCGGCCTCGCGATCATTCAGGAGTCCTCTCGCTTCTGGTTACGCGGCCGCGCCGACCCCGCCCTCTGGATCGAGTTTGCCCCCTGGTAATTCCCAATCTTCTTCTCTCGCGGGCGGCCCTCCCCGGGTCGCCCGCTCTTTTTTCCACCCCTTCGCGAAGGCCGCGGGCGTCGAGCAGCAGCCTTTTTACAGCAAATTGGGGTTAACCCCCGTCGAATTGGGGTTAACCCCCGTCGAATTGGGGTTAACCCCAACTGAATTGGGGACGACCCCAACTGAATTGGGGACGACCCCAACTGAATTGGGGTTAACCCCAACTGAATTGGGGACGACCCCAACCGATTTGGGGTTGACCCCAACTGAATTGGGGACGACCCCAATTGAATTGGGGACGACCCCAACTGAATTGGGGACGACCCAAAATACCACTGAGCAATCCCGGTTTCTCATATCGAACGCGGGTCTACAAAGATTGTGCAGCTACGCGGCCCCGGCTTGGTAGGGGAACATTCGGGAAGGCTGGACACGCGGCCAATCCCAATAACATAGAGATGCAATGCATCGCATCTCTACACTGCCCGTAAAGGTGAGGCAGCTACGCAGCCAATCCTAACGCCGGGTTGCGCAATACAGTAGCCTTAGGCTACTGCCTACAAAGATTGGGCAGCTACGCGGCCCCGTCTTGGTAAGGGAACATCCGGGAAGGTTGGACACGCGGCCAATCCCAATAACATCTTGATGCTTTGCATCGCATCTCTACACTGCCAGTAAATGTGAGGCAGCTACGCAGCCAATCATAACGCCGGGTTGCGCAATACAGTAGCCTTAGGCTACTGCCTACAAAGATTGGGCAGCTACGCAGCCCCGTCTTGGTAAGGGAACATCCGGGAAGGCTGGACACGCAGCCTCGTCTGTATTGCGTATGCCCTTGCAAACCCTTCGCGCAGCGTCTGTATATATACCCTTGCAAACCCTTCGCGCGGCGTCTGCATCGCGTATGTAATTGCCAAGCCGGGACTGCGTAGCTGCCGCCCCGGACTTCCCCTTACCAAGCCGGGGCTGCGTAGCAGCCCAATCTTTGTAGGCAGTAGCCTAAGGCTACTGTATACGGGATACCTTGCGTTAGGATTGGCTGCGTAGCTGCCTCACCTTTCTTTGCGGCTGCCTCAGGCTGCCGCATAGAAAAGAATCCGATTAAAAAATGGAGGGCTACCTCGCGGCAGCCCCCCCGACAGAAACACTTGCGCGATTGATACGCGCGAAACGAAATGCTCCTTTTCGGGTAGAACGGCAGGAGCCGACCGGTTTTTACTGTTACTGATCCTCTACCGGATTCTTGTCGCCCCCGACGCCGCGACGACGTTTCGCGCGCCCGCGAAGGCTTCCCGCGAACTCGCGGCGCCGTTTCGCGC
>JAIROI010000155.1 GCA_031257615.1 Odoribacteraceae bacterium | reverse complement strand
TTGACGCCATTGGTTCCGTTGACGCCTTGGTCTCCCTTGTCACCTTTTAGCCTTGTGTATGAATGTTTTTTGTTGTCCTCTCTCGCGCGGTGATGGATAGGGTTTACAGTCTCTGACGACGATTTATCAAGAGTTTCCTACCCCTGTCGGGATACTCCTTTAGCGTGGCAAGGCAGGGACATGGCAAAAAAAGTCCCGCCAAGAACAAGGTCTTGGCGGGACTCGCCGTTCGGGGGAGGGCAAAGGCCCGGGGATCCCCCTACTATAATAAGGTATCTAAAGCAGGTGGTGGGCGCAGGTTACCCCGGCAGTGACGATAGCCACCATGCTCATTAGCTTGATCAAGATATTGAGGCTGGGGCCGGAAGTATCCTTGAAAGGATCGCCGACCGTGTCGCCGATGACCGTGGATTTGTGAGCCTCGGAGCCTTTTCCCCCGAGATTTCCCTCCTCCACGTACTTCTTCGCGTTGTCCCAGGCGCCCCCGGAGTTAGCCATAAAGATGGCCAGCACGAAGCCCGCGCCTAATCCGCCGGCCAGCAGGCCGACCACCCCGGCCACGCCGAAAATCAAGCCAATAGCCACCGGTACCGCGATCGCCAGCAACGACGGGAAAACCATCTCTCCCTGCGCCCCTTTCGTCGAGATCTCCACGCAGCGCGCGTAATCCGGTTCCGTCTCCCCGCTCATGATCCCCTTGATCTCCCGGAACTGTCGGCGCACCTCCTGCACCATCTTCTGGGCGGCCCGTCCCACTGCATTCATCGTCAGGCCGCAGAAAACAAACGACATCATCGATCCCACGAAGATCCCCGCGAGCACCTTCGGGTTCATCAGCGTCACGTCGTAATACTGCATGAAATCGGTCAGCGTCGCGTCTACCGTGTTCACCGTCCGTTCGCCGATCTCCAGCGTTGACGTCCCCACCCGGACCAGCGCGATCTTGATCTCCTCGATATACGAGGCGATCAGCGCCAGTCCCGTCAAGGCGGCCGAGCCGATGGCGAATCCCTTGCCCGTGGCGGCCGTCGTGTTCCCCAGCGCGTCCAGCGCGTCCGTACGCCGGCGCACCTCCTTGCCCAGTTTACTCATCTCCGCGTTCCCGCCGGCGTTATCGGCGATGGGGCCGTAAGCGTCTGTCGCGAGCGTGATTCCCAGCGTCGACAGCATCCCGACGGCCGCGATCCCGACGCCGTACAGGCCCATCGACACGTTGCCGAACTCGAAGCCCGAGGCGAACAGGAATGCCAGCGTCACGCCCGTCACGATCGCGATCACCGGGATGGCCGTCGAGATCATCCCCGTGCCGATCCCCTTGATCACCACGGTTGCCGGGCCTGTTTCGGCGCTCTTGGCGATATCCCGCGTCGGCTTGTAACCGTGCGAGGTGTAATATTCCGTGGCCTTGCCGATCACGATGCCCGTCAGCAGGCCCACGATGATCGAGCCGCAGATCCAGTAACTCAGGTCCAGCAGGTGCACCACCAGGAAGCTTGCCCCGATGATCAGCACCGAACTCGCGTTAATCCCCTTGTCCAGCGCCCGCAGCAGTTTTTGTTGCGACGCTCCTTCCTTTGTTCTCACCATAAAGATGCCGAACAGCGAGAGGATCACCCCGAAAGCGGCGATCAGCATCGGCGCGAGGATGGCGTTAAACTGCACGTCCGTCGACCGGAAGGCGGCGGCGCCCAGCGCGGCCGTGGCCAGCACCGCCCCGCAATACGACTCGTACAAGTCGGCTCCCATCCCGGCCACGTCTCCCACGTTATCCCCCACGTTGTCAGCGATCGTTGCCGGGTTGCGGGGATCGTCTTCCGGGATACCGGCCTCCACTTTCCCCACCAGGTCGGCCCCCACGTCGGCGGCCTTCGTGAAGATTCCCCCGCCCACGCGGGCAAAGAGCGCTTGCGTGGACGCGCCCATGCCGAAGGTCAGCATCGTTGTCGTGATCATGATGGCCTTCTCGGAGGCGCTCGCCTCCTCCACGAAGTGGTCGAGCAGCAGCCACCACAGCGAGATGTCCAGCAGCGCCAGCCCGACCACCACCAGCCCCATCACGGCCCCGGAGCGGAAGGCCACTTTCAGCCCGTCGTTCAGGCTCCTGCGGGCGGCGTTAGCCGTGCGGGCGGACGCGTAAGTGGCCGTCCGCATACCGATAAACCCGGCCAGGCCGGAGAAAATTCCTCCCGTGAGGAAGGCAAACCAGACCCATTCGTTTTGCAGGCGCGGGCCGTAGGCCATCCACGCGAACAGGCAGCAGATCACCAGGAACACGATCGCGACTACCTTGTATTGTTGTTTCAGGTAAGCCATCGCGCCGCGACGCACGTGGCTCGCGATCCGTTTCATCGTTTCGTCGCCCTCGGACTCCTTGAGCATGTTCCTGAAGAAGAGCCAGGCGAAGAGTAAAGCAATGACAGCACAGCAGGGTACTATCCAGAACAGTGTGTTTAACATCGTAATAAGTTTTTTTATCGTTAACGTATTGGTATTTAAAAAAGCAAGCCGAACCTGCATGAACAGATTCGGTCGCCAAAAGTAGTAAAAAAACCAATAAGAACCCGCGGGATGCTAAATAACGTGGATATCATAGTCCCCGGCGGAGGCGATCGCGAACTCGCGGAACGAGCCGATCTCGAGTTTCCCGGCGCTCCCCGCCACGATCACTTCGGGGTCCACGCCCGGCGAGTCGAACTCCGTCCGTCCCGCGTAGCCGTCGCCCTCGACCCGGTCGATCAGCACCCGCGTCCGCGTTCCTATTCTCTTGGCGTTAAACGCCGCGGAGATCTCCCGCTGGATCTCCATGATCTCTTCGGCCCTCGCCTGCTTGACCTTCCCGGGCACGTTATCGCGGTAATGATTGCCGCAAAACGTCCCCTCCTCGTGCGAGTAAGGGAACACGCCCAGGCGCTCGAATCGCGTCTCGCGGACAAACGCCACCATCTCGCGAAAATCTGCCGCCGTCTCCCCCGGGTGGCCCGTCATCAGCGTCGTGCGCAGGACGATCCCCGGCACCTCCTCCCTGACGCGCCGCACCAGCGCCCGCGTCTGTTCCCCCGTCACCCCCCGGCGCATCAGCCGCAACATCCGGTCGCTGCAATGTTGCAGCGCGATGTCCAAGTACTTGCACACGTTCGGGCGCTCCCGCATCACCGGCAGCAACTCGAACGGGAAACCGGCCGGGTAGGCATAATGGATGCGAATCCACTCCGCGCCGGGCACGTCCGCCAGCCGGTCGACCAGCTCCGCCAGCCGGTTTCGCCCGTACAGTTCCGTGCCGTAATACGTCGAGTCCTGCGCGATCACCAGCAACTCCTTCACGCCCATCCCCGTCAGTCGTTCGGCCTCCCGGATGATCTCCTCGAAAGGGCGCGAGCGGTGCGGCCCCGTCATCAGCGGGATCGCGCAATAGGAACACGTCCGGTCGCACCCCTCCGAGATCTTCAAGTACGCGTAGTGCCTTGGCGTGGACAGGCTTCGTTCGTCTCTCGCCGCCTCGTCGTACTGCTTCCCCAGCTCTGCCAGGATCCCCTTCCAGTCGAACTTCCCGAACCACCCGTCCACCTCCGGGATCTCCCTCTTCAATTCCGTCGAGTAGCGCTGCGAGAGGCATCCCATCACGAACACCTTCTTCACTTCCCCCCCGCGTTTCCGCTCGACCTGCGCCAGGATCTCGTCCACCGACTCCTCCTTGGCGTCGCCGATAAACCCGCACGTGTTGACCACCACGATCCCGGCCCTCGACCCTTCCCCGTCGATTTCCACCCGGTATCCCGCCTTCTCCAGTTGCCTCATCAACAGCTCCGCGTCCACGAGATTCTTCGAACATCCCAGGCTTATAATATGTATCCCTTGTTTCATCTCTTGTCAATTTGCCCGCGAAAGTAATCCTTTTTTAAGAGCCGCTATCGCCGTCGCGCCTGCTGCCGGGGGTGGAGGGGACAACAAGAAAGAGGGCGCCGGGGGTGGGGCGTCCTCTTTTAGCGTCAATGACGGCGCGGGGTTATTCCGCGAAGGAGATCCAGTGGAAGGGGTCGGGGGCGTCGCCGTACTGGATGGCGCGGAGGTCGTTATAGAGGCGGGTGCTCCAGGGGCCGGCCTTGTCGGGGGCGCCGATGGCGATGGACTGTCCGGTGGTGGGGTCGTCGATCGCGCTCACGGGACTGATGACGGCGGCGGTGCCGCATCCTCCTGCTTCCTCGAAGGTGGGGAGTTCCTCGAGGGGGATCTTGCGTCGTTCGACGGTCATGCCGAGGTGTTCGGCGAGGGTCATGAGGCTATCGTTGGTGATGGAGGGGAGGATGGTGCGGGCGGCGGGAGTAATATAGGTATTGTTCTTGATCCCGAAGAAATTCGCGGGGCCGCACTCGTCGATGTACTTCTTTTCCTTCGCGTCGAGGAAGATGGCGAGGGCGTATCCTTTCTCGTGGGCCTCGTGCGTGGAGAGCATTCCGGCGGCGTAGTTCCCGCCGACCTTGACATGTCCGGTGCCGTTGGGGGCGGCGCGGTCGTAGACGCGTTCCAGCATGGCCTTGACGGGTTTAAAGCCGGCCTTGAAGTAGGGGCCGACGGGAGCGACGAAGACGATGAAGAGGTATTCCCTGGCGGGAGCGACGCCCATTTGCGGCCCCACGCCGATCAGGAGCGGGCGGATATAGAGGCTGGCGCCGGACTCGTAGGGGGGGACGAACTCCTCGTTCAGCCGGATGGCCTTGTTGACGGCTTCCATGAAGAGGGCCGCGGGGGGGGCTTGCATCATCACGCGTTCGGCGGAGGAGATCATCCGCCTGGCGTTTTCCTCGCCGCGGAAGACGCGTATTTTGCCGTCCTTGCCGCGGAAGGCTTTCAGGCCCTCGAAGGCCTCTTGCCCGTAGTGCAGGCAGGTGGAGGACATGTGGATGGAGAGGGTCTCGTCGGTGGAGATTTCGAGCGTTCCCCACGCGCCGTTCCTGTAGTGGCAGCGCACGTTATAGTCTGTTTTGGTGTATCCAAATCCCAGGGAACTCCAGTCTATGTTTTTCATGTTGATAAAAACTTTAAGGTAAAACGATGTGTCGGGATTCATTTGCAACTCGCGAGCGAATCTCACCGCGAATGTATTGTTAAAACGGGAAGAAACAACGGGCGCGGGAGGTTTTTCTCGCCGGGAGCCTCAGCGGATCGCCAGCACGAGGGGTAGCGAGCCGCCGGGGAGGCCGCCGGGGAGGTTCACCAGCAGCCCTTCCCTTGTTCTTTTAAAGTTCAGTTGTTGGTTATTGCCGAGGAGGGTAACGGAGCGGACGCGTCGGGGATTATCCTTTGACAGCGACTTGACGAGCACTTGCCCCCTGTCGGGCGGGGCCATCAGGTGGGCGTAGAGGATGCCGGCTCGCGCGGTGAACCGGATGTCTTCTGGGGTATAGGCGGGGCGTTGTCTCTCGTTGATGATGCCCGCGTTTGCCCTGGTCGAGGGGCCTTCGCCGAAGACACTCCACGGTCTGCTGTCGTGGATGGCCTGTCCATTGACTTCCATCCACGCCGCGATCTCTTCCAGGATGGCCTCTTCTTTCTCGTCGATGGTACCGTTGGCCCGGAGGGGGACGCTCAGGAGGAGGTTCCCGTTCTTGCTAACGATGTCGATAAGCATCTGGATCACGTCGCGGGCGGACTTATACCCGTCGCGCAGGTACAGTTCCCTGTCGTAATGCCATCCCCCGAGGCAGGAGCAGGTTTGCCACGGCAGCGGTTGCGCGTCCGGCGGCGCGCCCTTCTCCACGTCCCAGGTCAGGGCCTTCTTTTCTTCCCCCGCGAGCATCTTGGCGAACGCGACGGCGCTGTCGACACTATTATACAGGTGCGCGACCGCTCGCAGTCCCTGGTCGCTGACGGGCCACAGGGGGGCGTGGTAATCGTCGAAATAGACGAGGTCGGGGCGGTAGCGGTTAATCATATCCGCGGTACGGTCGAAAAAGTTCCTGCAATACTCCTCCGAGGGTATGGCGGCCCCGTCGGCCCATTCCCATCGCGCCTCGTCATTCCCGCCGGGCGCGCTTGGCGGGTGTTGCTGGGCGTAGAGATCGTTGGGGTCATATCCTTCCCACCAGGCGCCCTTGCCGTCGTCCGGGGAGAGGAGTCCGTCGTAGGGCGCGCCTGCCAGCGGGCCGTTCTTGTCGGCGCCCCTGGCGGTCTCGTACCATGTCCAGGCGTGAGCGGAGTGTATGCTAACGCCGAAGAACAGCCCCCGGGCGCGGGCGGCCGTCGCCCATTCATCGAGGATATCCCGGCGCGGCCCCATGTTCATGGAATTCCAGGGCTGGTGCTTGCTATCCCACAGGTCGAAGTTGTCGTGGTGATTGCCCATCGCGAGGAAGTACCGCGCGCCGGCCCGCCGGTACAATTCAAGGAGCCGGTCGGGGTTCCACTCGTCGGCTTTCCAGGCGCCTATCACCTCCTTGAAGCCGGCGACCGAGGGGTGCCCGTAATGCTGGAGGTGATGCCGGTACTGCCGGCTGCCCTCCATGTACATGTTCCGGCCGTACCAGTCGCCGGCTTCCGGCTGGCACTGCGGTCCCCAGTGCGCCCATATCCCGAACTTGGCGTCGCGGAACCATCCCGGGGCGCTGCCTCGCCTCGCCAGGGACTCCCACGAGGGTTCATACAGGCCGGTCATCATTTGCTCGCCCTGCGCCGCGGCTACCAGGTGGCGCGAGATCAACAAGACTATCATCCATTTTTTCATATCATTACTTTTACTCGATCCTCCGGCGCGAAGGTACAAAAGAAACGCCCGGATTACGCGTACCTTCGCGCCGCATCCATAACGACGCTTATCATGAAAAAACCATTACTCGAGAACATCGAGATCCTCAAGATCGCTGCCGGGGGCAAGTCCCTCGCCCTGGTCGACGGCAAGGTACTGTTCGTGCCCGACGTCGTCCCCGGCGACGTCGCGGACGTGCAGGTCACGCGGAAACGCGCCAGCTTCATGGAGGGATTCGCCGTGCGCCTGCGGAGCTATTCTCCCCTGCGCGTCCCCCCCTTCTGCGCCCACTTCGGCGCGTGCGGCGGCTGCAAGTGGCAACACCTCCCCTACGACGCCCAGACGCGCTTCAAGCAGCAGGAAGTCGAGGAAGCCCTCCGGCGCATCGGCAAGGCCTCGCTCCCCGTCGTCTCCCCCATCATCCCCTCGCCACTGACCCGCGAGTACCGCAACAAGCTGGAGTTTACCTTCAGCGACCGCCGCTTCATCACCCGCCGGGAGATCAGCGAGGGGGCGGTCATCGAACATACCCCCGCCCTGGGCTTCCACGCCGCGGGACTCTTCGACAAGGTGGTCGACGTCGCCCGCTGCCACCTCCAGCCCGAACCCTCCAACGCCATCCGCGACTTCGTCCGTCGCCATGCCCTCGCCCGCGGTCTCTCCTTTTATTCTATCCGCGAGCGCCGCGGCCTCTTGCGCGCGCTGATCATCCGCACCGCCACCGCGGGACAGGTCATGGTCATCGTCGTCTTCGGCGAGGACCGTCCCGCCCCCCGCCGCGAGTTGCTCGACGCTCTCGCCGACGAATTTCCCTCGATCACCACCCTCCTGTACGCCGTCAACGAGAAAGGCAACGACGCCCTCGCCGACCTTCACCTCCCCGTCCACCGCGGCCCCGGCTACATCATCGAGGAGATGGACGGGCTGCGCTTCAAAATCGGCCCCAAGTCCTTCTGCCAGACCAATCCCCTCCAGGCCCTCAACCTCTACCGCGAGACCCGCGCCCTCGCCCGCCTGACCGGCAACGAGACCGTCTACGACCTCTACACCGGCGCCGGCGCCATCGCCCTTTTCGCCGCCCGCTCCGCCCGTCGAGTCATCGGCGTCGAGAGCGTCCCCGAGGCCATCGCCGACGCGCGGGAGAACGCCGCCCTGAACGGCATCTCCAACGCGCGTTTCTTCGCCGGCGACATGAAGGACGTGCTCACCGCCGCCTTTCTCTCCGAACACGGACGACCCGACGCGATGATCACCGATCCCCCCCGCGCCGGGATGCACCCTGCCGTGATCTCCACCATCCTCGCCGCGGCCCCCTCGCGCCTTGTTTATGTCAGTTGCAACCCCGCCACGCAAGCGCGCGACATTCAATTGATGCAACCCGCCTACCGGGTGACGGCCGTCCAGCCCGTCGACATGTTCCCGCACACCCATCACGTGGAGAACATCGTATTATTAGAACGCGACGAGTAGCGCGTAGTTAGCAGTATGGTTGGGACCATCGAGCTAATGGTTCCAACCATTGAGCTGATGGTTCTAACCATCGAGCTAATGGTTCCAACCATCGAGCTAATGGTTCCAACCATCGAGCTAATGGTTCTAACCATCGAGCTAATGGTTCTAACCATCGAGCTAATGGTTCTAACCATCGAGCTAATGGTTCCAACCATCGAGCTAATGGTTCCAACCATCGGCTTAATGGTTCCAACCATCGGCTTAATGGTTCCAACCATTGGCGAAATGGTTAAGACCATCAGCTTAATGGTTGGGACCATCAACTTAATGGTTGGGACCATCAACTTAATGGTTGGGACCATCGAGTCAATGGTTGGGACCATCAGCTTAATGGTTGGGACCATCAGCTTAATGGTTGGGACCATCGAGTCAATGGTTGGGACCATCGGCTTAATGGTCCCAACCATCAAGCCAATGGTCCAAACCATTTTTCGAGAAATATGCGGGAGGGATCAGCTGTCCCAACTATACAAGACTTCGATGAAGTCGCGGGAGGCGAGGTCGTCGGGACGGATAAAGAAGTGGAAGTAATAGTGGTCGGGGGTGG
>JAIROI010000147.1 GCA_031257615.1 Odoribacteraceae bacterium | reverse complement strand
ATAAGCATCATTTGTTTCATTGTGTTATGGTATCGAGTGATTAATTTCCGGCATGTCGGGTCTCAGCCGCAGTAGAAGTGGCGGCGGACGAGTTCCATGACGAGTCCGGGGTTTGTTTTTATTTCCTCGCGGAGGTGTTGGTCGTTGAATTGTCGGAGGTTGGCGATAGTCGCGTCGACGAGCGCCGGGGAGAACACGCCATGTTGTTCGAAGATCTCCCGTCGCGCTTGAAGGCAGTTAGCGGATTCGAAGCAGGAGGCGGGGAGTTGTTCCAGGCGGCTGGCCAGTGCCTGGTGTTCACCGGCGAAGTCATTCGCGTCCGCGTAGCGCGCTTTTGCCCGGGCGATAGCGTCGGGGGTTTCAAACCCGTGTCGGACGGCCACGGTCAGCCCGGCGAGCAGGAGGTAGATGTCGGCGGAGCCGTCGGGGCTGCGAAATTCGACGGTTTGTCGTTGGCTAAAGTCCGCGGTTGGTCGGGTTTCTCGCGGGTTCGCGTCGGTGATCATGCCGTTCGCGTTGCCTGTCCATCCCAGCGGCACGCGCACCAGCGCCGAGCGGTTTCGGTCGCCCCAGCAGACCAGGGTTGGCGCTTCCTGGTGTGGCACGAGCCGGAGGTACGACGCGGGGTTCGCGTTCCCGAAGGCGGTCAACGCGGGGGCCAGGTCGAGGTAGCCGGAGATGGCGCGGAGGGCGTCGTCGGACAATTTCCCGTCCTTGACCATCCTGTTTTCTCCTCCTTTTTTCAGCCGGGTATGCACGTGCAATCCGTTGCCTGCCTTCCCGTCCGTGATTTTTGGCGCGAAGGTCAGGTTCATGCCGCGGCGGTGCGCGAGCACGCGGAGCATCCACTTCGCGATGACGAGTTGGTCGGCGGCCTCGTCGACAGGCGCGGGGAGAAATTCGATCTCGTTTTGTTCATACGCCACGCCGTCGCGGGTAAAGTTTCCCACCTCGGAGTGCCCGTATTTGATCTGTCCGCCGGCCTCGACGACGCGTCGCATGGCCTCCACGCGCAGTTCGCCGGACTTGTTAAAGGGATCGGACTCGTGGTATCCCCGTTGGTCGTCAGCGGGGAAGAGACCTGGGGCGTTGCTGGCGACGTAGTACTCGAGTTCTCCCATCACCTCGTAGTCCATGTATCCCGTGGCGCGTCCCAGGGCCTCTCGCGCCTTGCGGAGGGTATACTCCGGGGAGGTTTCCAGCGGCGTCCCGTCCTTGGTATAATAGCTGCAGAGGATGTCCAGCGCGGGGATCGAGGTAAAAGGATTCAGGAAGGCGGTGCGGTAGCGCGGCACCACGTACAGGTCGCTCTCCCCGCTCGGGATGCTGGGGAAGAGGCTGGAGCCGTCGACGCGTTCGCCGCAGGAGAGGATGGCGTCCAGGTAGTCGAGGTCATGAAAAACGATGTTGAGGGTTTTGAGCCGTCCGTCGGCGCCGGCGTATCTCAGGTTGATGACCTCGATGTGATTAGCGAGGATGTACCGTATGATGTCTGCCTTCGTGAAGGAGCGCCGGTCTTTCCCGAGGAATCGCGCGAGGGCGTCGGCGCACTCTCTTGGTTGTTGTCCCATGTATTGTTGTTAAAAGTTTACGGCGCGAAGGTAACAGAATCTGCCGTCATTCGTCCCCCGCGTAGGGCGGAAATCCGGGGAGCACGCGCAGCGCGTCGCCCGCGATTTCTCCCCGGAGGTGCACGCGCCCGTTGGTGATTGCCACGTGTCGCGCGGCCACGGAGCGGTTATACCCGAAGGCCTGTTCAAAGGTCGCCGGGGAGAGCGGCGCGTCGGGGGCCTTGCATTCGACGATCAGGTAGGGGCGTCCGCGGCGGTCGTGGCACACCACGTCGAAGCGGCGACGGAGGCCGTGCACCTCTATCTCCTGTTCGACAGAGACGAGTTGCCAGGGATACCCCAGGTGATCGGCCAGGAAGTGCACGAGGTGTTGTCGCACCCATTCTTCCGGGGTCAGCGCCACGTATCGTCCCCGGCAGCGGTCGAAGATACGCGCCCGGCCGTTGATCTTTCTGACCCGGTAGTCGAAGGGGGGGAAATCCAGCGCGTCCATCTTATTTCTTGACATGAAGGAAACAGCCATCGCCGTAACTCAGGAAGCGGAAGCCGCCGGCGAGGGCATGATCGTACGCGGCGCGCCATCGCGGGCCGACGGCGGCAGCGACGAGCAACAGCAAGGTGCTGCGCGGCTGGTGGAAGTTCGTGAAAAGGTCGGAGACCACCCGGAAGTCGTACCCGGGGACGATCGCCAGCCTGCTACGCGCCTCGAGGCTTGCTTCTCCCGCGTCGTCGAGGTACCGCGCGATGGCTTCCAGCGCTTCTCGCGGCGCGTGACGTCGCGGCAGCGCGTAGGCTTCCCACTGTCCCAGCTCGCGAAAACCGGCATGACCCAGGAGCCGTTTCACGCCCATCCAGTAGAGGCTCTCGAGGGAGCGGGTGGTGGTCGTCCCGACGGCAATCGCGCGCCCGGGACCGTTGATCAACGCGTCGACCAGCGCGCGGGGAATCGACACGCGTTCAGCGTGCATCTCGTGGTCGCCGATGCGCCCGGCCTTCACGGGCTTGAACGTTCCCGCGCCCACGTGCAGCGTCAATTCATGGAGACGGGCGCCTGCCTCGCGCGCGCGTTCCATCAATTCCCGGCTAAAATGCAGCCCGGCGGTGGGGGCGGCCACCGACCCGTCGCGACTCGAGTAGACCGTCTGGTAGCGCTCCCGGTCTTCCTCCGCGGCTTCCCGCCCGAGGTAGGGGGGGAGCGGCACTTGCCCGTTGATCTCCAGCATCTCGCCGAAAGAAAGCGGCGCGTCCCACTCGAAACGCACCCGGACGCTGTCGCCGCTTTCCCCCACCCGCGTGGCGCGCAACGCGCCTTCTCGCGCGAGCGTCTCTCCCTTCCAGCGACGGGCGTTGCCCACCATGCAATGCCACTCGCAGCCGCTCCCCGACGACAGGTTCAGCGCGTAATCTTCCGGACTGGCCGGTTCAAGGCAAAAAATCTCCACCCGCGCCCCGCTTTTCCCGCGGAACAGCAGCCGGGCGCGGATCACCCGCGTGTTATTGAACACCAGCGCGTCTCCTTCTCTCAATAGCGCCGGCGCGTCCCGGAAATAACTCTCGCGAATCCCCTCCTCGTCAAGGATCAACAGCCGGGAGTCCTCCCGGCGCTCCAGCGGGAAACGGGCAACGCGTTCCGCGGGAAGCTCGTACGCGTAATCTTCGATTTTTATCGACAGCGCGCGATGTAAAATGGCGTCATTCATGCTGCGAAGGTAGTTGTTCTCGCGAGATATTCGCGGGGTGAGGGGGCGCGCCGGCAAAGAAAAACGCGGGAACGCGCGTTTCTGTCCCGAAGCTCCGAGGTTTAATCGCAGAGCTTAGAGGTTTAATCGTAGAGCTTAGAGGTTTAACCCCAGAGCTTGGAGGTTTAATCGCAGAGCTTGGAGGTTTAATCGCAGAGCTTGGAGGTTTAACCCCAGAGCTTGGAGGTTTAATCGCAGAGCTTGGAGGTTTAACCTCAGAGCTTAGAGGTTTAACCCCAGAGCTTAGAGATTCTGTCGCAAAACTCCGGAGTTTTGTCTTAGAACTTCGGAGTTTTGTCTTAAAACTTCGGAGTTTTGTCTCAGAACTTCGAAGTTTTGTCTTAGAACTCCGAAGTTTTGTCTCAGAACTCCGAAGTTTTGTCTTAGAACTCCGGAGTTTTGTCTTAGAACTCCGGAGTTTTGCCTTAAAACTCCGCGATTCCGTGACGCCCCCTCGCGCCCGCGTCTCCCTTTAATTTGTACCTTCGCGAGAAATCATCGACCCGTGAAGACAAAGAAAGAGATCGTGGAAGACTGGCTGCCAAGGTATACCGGACGGCCCCTGGAAAAGTTCTCGAAGCATATCCTGCTGACCAACTTCGACTATTACCTCGAATTGTTCGCCGAACAACTCGGCGCGCCGGTCGAGGGAAGCGACAAAAACATGCCAACGGTCGCCGGGGAGGGCCTCACGATGATCAACTTCGGGATGGGAAGCGCCAACGCGGCCACGGTGCTTGACCTGCTGTCGGCAGTCGAGCCGGAGGCGGTGCTGTTCCTCGGTAAATGCGGGGGAATCAAGCACAAGAACGAAGTGGGGGACTACATCCTGCCCATCGCGGCCATCAAAGGCGAGGGAACGTCGAACGACTACATGCCGCGGGAAGTGCCGGCGCTGCCCTCCTTCAGTATCCAGAAAGCGTGCTCGAAAGCCATCACCGACCGGGGGAGAACCTACTTCACGGGCGTCGTCTACACGACCAACCGGAGGGTCTGGGAGTTCGACGAGCGTTTCAAGGAATACCTGCTGTCGACCCGCGCCCTGGCCGTGGAAATGGAATGCGCCACGGTATTCACCGTGGGCTTCGCGAACCGTATCCCCACGGGCGCGCTGCTGCTGGTGTCCGACCGGCCGATGATCTCCGACGGCATCAAAACCGGCGAATCCGACAAGGCCGTCACGCGATCCTTCGTCCGGCAACACCTGGACATCGGCGTGTGCGCGATGAAAAGCATCCGGGAGAAAAAATACTTCACGCGACACTTGGTCTTTTGAATAAAAGCCGTACTTTCGTTGCCGCGAATAAACGCGTATGATACATCGAATCCTCTTATATACCATCTCCGGGATGATCCTCGTCCAAGGCTGCAAGGAAAAAGGCAGCGGGGACGAGCGCGCCTGGCGCTTGACGACCCTGGACACGAACAACCTCGCACGGGTGGAACTGCCGGAAACGCTTTTCGACTTCGGGGAACTGCGACAGGGGGAGATCGTCGGGCACACCTTCATCGTCAAGAACGCGGGAGAGAAAACGCTGAGACTCTTTGACGTGGAAACAAGTTGCGGGTGTACCGGCGCCCGCTTCACCCGGAAACCCATCAAGCCCGGGGAGACCGGGAGCGTCGAGATCATCTTCGACTCGTCGCACCTGCAAGGCAAACAATACAAGGTCGCGCACGTCTACTCGAACGTCCGGAACGGGATCTTTGAACTGTCCGTGAAAGCATCCGTGAAAGCAACATACCAATACCATTAGATATGATAAACACGTTATTTATTCTCGCGCTACAAGAAGAGTCCACGTCACCGGGCCTCTTCCAGCAACTCGCCCCGTGGCTGTTGATCTTCGTCGTGTTATGGTTTTTCATGATCCGCCCGCAGGTGAAACGGCAAAAAGAATTGAAGACGTTCCAGGCGTCGCTACAAAAGGGAGACCGGGTAGTGACAAACGGGGGGATCTTCGGCAAGATCATCGAGATCAGCGACTACACGGTGATTATCGAAGTCGAGAACCAGGGACGCTTGAAGGTGCTCAAGAATGCACTGATCAAGGATACCTCCGGCAATCAACAAACGAAGTAGCACCCGCCCGGGGCGGTCCGCGGCGGGTCGCCCCGGGAATCTACCATCAAGATGACGCGCCAACGCTCGACAATCAAGAACAACGCGACAACCTACGGGATATGCCTGCTGGTGGCCGCCATGCTTTGGTTTCTCAACGCGTTGAACAAGGAATACGCGACAGAAGTCGCCTACCCCGTGAAGTACGGGGACATCCCGAAAGGAAAAGCGCTGGCCTCCGAGATGCCGCGCGAAATTGTCCTGGAGATCAAAGCGCACGGCTTCGCGCTGCTGAGACACAAGCTGAGCACCTCCTTCCTCCCCATCGCGCTCAACGTGCATAGCGAACTCCTTCAAAAAGACGACGTGATGGAAAAGGAAGTCAACATGGCAGAAATCAAAGAACGCCTCGGCGCGCAGTTCCACTCCGACATACAAATCCTGCGCGTCAAACCGGAAAGCATCCATGTCAAGTTCGTCAGGCTCGCGAGCAAAAAAGTGCCGGTGGTCCACCACGCGCGATACACCCTCCGCTCGCAATACATCATGGAAGAAGGCATTACGGTCACCCCGGACTCTGTCCTCGTCGAAGGCCCGGCGGCTATCGTCGACACGCTGCGCGCCGCCCACCTCCTGCCGCGAACCTTCAACGACCTCCACAAAAACGTCGAGCGGGACGTCCCGCTTGCCGGCATCCCGGGCGCGCGACCGCTCGTCGAAGAAGCGCGCGTCAGCATCAAGGTGGAACGAAGCACGGAGGGAAAACGAAACCTGCCCGTCTCGGCGCGCTCCCTCCCCCCCAACTCGAGCATTCGCGTGTTCCCCGCGACGGTCGAAGTCACGTATCACGTGGGACTGAGCCGATACGATCAGGTGCGCGACTCCGATTTCCTGCTGACCGCGGACTACCTGCAAGCCTCCGGGGCGCCCGGCGCGCTCGAAGTGAAGGTGGAAAAAGCGCCCGCCTTTATCACTAACCTTGTCATCTCCCCGGACCGGGTAGAGTTTCTGTTAGAACAAAATTAATCATGCTAAAAATCGGACTCACCGGCGGCATCGGGAGTGGTAAGACCACCGTATCCGGGATAATCCAGGAACTCGGCTATCCCGTCTACCACAGCGACGCCGCCGCCGCGCGGATCGCGAACGAGGAGGCCGCCGTCCGGGAAGCGCTGGTCGAGGCCTTCGGGGCAGAATACTACAACGCCGACGGCACGCTCGATAGACCGCGCCTCGCGTCCTTGATATTCAACAACGCGGAAGCGCTCGCGCGCGCTAATGCCATCATCCACCCGGCCGTGACCGGAGACTTCCAACGCTGGAGCCTCTCTCGCGACGAACCGCTCGTCTTCTTCGAATCGGCCATTCTTTTCGAGGCGGGCCTCGCGGGACTGTTCGACGCCGTGATCACTGTCGTCGCCGACGAGGAAACGCGCGTCGAACGCGTGATGCTCCGCGATCGCGTCCCCCGCGAGAAAGTCATGGAACGCCTGAAACACCAAACAAGTAACGCGGCACAATCGCGATTTATCGTGTACAACAACCGCGGCGACATGCTTGTAGAACAACTATTACAAATCATACAAATACTCGAACAATGGTAGTAATAAGATTGATCTTCGCGGTCGCCGGCTACCTGATACTGGATTCCTGGCGGGGTATAATGGCGGGACTCTTTGTCGGATGGCTAATCGAGAAGCTGATAACAGCCATTATCGGAATATTCACTGGTAGTCCCAACCTTCTGAGACACCTCGCCGCGCTCGCGGCTGCAATAATGAAAGCCGATGGAAAGATCACGCAGAATGAGTGGCTGTATGTCCGCGCGTTTTTCCAGGAACAGTTCGGCGAGGAAGGGAGAGAAGAAGCCATGACCATCATCCGCGAATGGAATAAGCGAACAATTGATGTCCAGGAGGTCTGTCTGTTCGTCCGCAAGAGCTTGAATCCGAAAGCCCGCGCGCAGGTGCTCTTTTTCTTGTTCGGCGTCGCGAAGGCCGACGGCAACGTGTGCGCCGAGGAACTCGCGCTGCTGAAATACATATCCCAAACGATGGGCGTCGACGAGCGTGTGTTTAACTCCATCAAGGCCATGTTCTACGAGGAAGAGAAAGATGAAGTCAATTCCGCCTACGCGATTCTCGGCGTCTCCCCGTCAGCCAGCAACGAGGAAATCAAGAAAGCCTACCGCCGCGCCGCCCGCGAACATCATCCGGACACGGTGGGATACCTGGGCGAGTATGTCCGGCGCTCCGCGGAAGAGAAGTTCAAGATCATCAACGCCGCCTACGAGAAAATCAAGAACGAACGAAACCTCTAAGACGATGCCGGAACAACTACTACAAATCATCAAAACGCCTGCGACATGTCATTCATGAGGTGGATCTGCACGCTTGTCGGGTGGGCGTTAGGAGGCTACATTACCGGAAACGCGAGAGGAGACCTCCTTGGAGCCATCCTCGGATTCTTCATCGGGTGGGGGATCGACAGGGCCATCGCGTGCGCGTCAAAACCCAAATCGTTCGCGACGACATCCTCCGCCGTGAAGGATATCGCTACCCTCGCGACAGCAGTCATGAAGGCCGACGGGAAAATCACCAAGGGGGAGCTGGCATTCGCCCGCGCGTTCTTCCGGAAGAGCTTCGGCGAAAACGGGGAACGCGAGGCCGTCGCGATCATCCGCGACCTCATGAACGCGTACATCAGTGTAGGACACGTCTGCATAAACATCCGCGAATACGTGAGCATGCAGACGCGCGTCCGCATCCTCCGCTTCCTCTTCGGCCTCGCCAAGGCAGACGGCAACGTGAACTACAAGGAAATCTCCTGCCTGGAATTTGTCGCCGGGCAGCTCGAGATAGACGACGATATATTTATCTCCATGAAAGAAGAGTTCTACCAAGAGTTCGACCGGAAAACCGACCCCGTCCCCAATAAAGTCAACCCCGCCTACGCGATCCTCGGCGTCTCCCCGTCAGCCAGTAACAAGGAAATCAAGAAAGCCTACCACCGCGCCGCCTTCGAATGTCACCCGGACAGGGTGGCACACATGGGCGAGGAGATGCGACGCGCCGCGGAGGAAAAAACCAAGGCCATCAACGCCGCCTACGAAAGCATTAAAAAAGAAAGAAACCTGTGACCGGCGGTCAGAGACGCCGTTTTTACTACTTTTGCCGACAGAAACCAAAATTATCACGCATGTTAAAGAATATCCTCTCCGTCTCCGGGAAACCCGGCCTGTATAGAAAGATCGGCGAAAACGCGCGGGCAATCATCGTCGAATCACTGCAGGACGGGAAACGCACGATCGTCCACGCCAACGCGAGGACAAACCCCCTCGCGGATATCGCCCTGTACGCGACGCCGCAAGACGTGCCGCTGAAAACCGTCTTCAAGCGCGTCTTCGAGCGCGAGAACGGGGGAGCCACCATCGCGCGCGACGAAACAGACGCCCGCGTCGCGGAGTACATGAGCGAGATCGTCCCGGAATACGACCGGCAAAAAGTCTACCTCTCGGACATGAAAAAGGTGCTGCAGTGGTACAATATCCTGCAAGAAAAAGGCCTGCTGCACTTTGAAGAAGAGGAAGAAGAACGCGCTACAAAAGACCAACAGGAGAAGGCAGCGGACGAGTAAGCCCCGCCTGACACTCGCCATGTCCAACTCGTTTTTCAGGTTCAAACAATTCACCGTCCACCAGGAGCGCTGCGCGATGAAAGTGGGCACGGACGGGGTATTGCTCGGCGCGTGGGCCAACCTCGACGGCGCGCGAGCGATCCTCGACGTCGGGTGCGGGAGCGGGCTGGTCGCCCTGATGGCCGCCCAACGCGCCCCCGGGGCCATCATCCACGCCGTGGAAATAGACAAGGAAGCCTGCGAACAAGCGCGGGAAAACATCGACAGAAGCCCCTGGCGCGACCGCGTCTCGCTCTTTGAAGGCCCCGTCCAGCAGTTCCAACCGCCGCGCTCCTACGACGTTATCCTCTGCAACCCGCCCTTCTTCGTCCGTTCCACGCCAAGCCCCCGGCCCGGGAAGAACATCGCCCGGCATTGCGAAACGCTTACGCACGAGGAACTGCTGGTCGCTGCCGGGAGAATGATCGCCGACGGGGGCACGCTCCAGGTGATCCTGCCTGTGGCCGAGGCCGAACGCTTCGCGCGACACGCTGTCTCCCCGACCGCCGGCTGGCGCGTGAACAAAACCGCCCTCGTGCTGCCAAACCCCGGAAAGGCCCCCAAGCGCCTCCTTCTTCTCCTCGCGCGGGAGGAAAAAACGCCCGAACAGGAAACACTGATCATCGAGAACAACCGGCACGACTACCACGAAAGCTACCGTGCCCTGACCCGCGACTTCTACCTGAATACCTGAATCCGATTCTGGTCCGCCCCCAGCGTCATTTGGGACGATTTTAACTAAAAAGGGGACGACCCCAACTCAATTGGGGACGACCCCAACTCAAGTGGGGTTAACCCCAATTAAATTGGGGTTAACCCCAACGCAATTGGG
>JAIROI010000139.1 GCA_031257615.1 Odoribacteraceae bacterium | reverse complement strand
CATGGGACATCCCGGCACGGGGGGCTTGCCGGGATGTTGCAAGGAGTTGCCGGCGGGTTACTCGCGGCTGTGGGTTACTCGTGCCGGCGGGTTATTCGAAGGCGATTCGGCGCAGGCGGGGTTTGCTTCTCTCCAGCACGTAGATTATGCCGTCGGGAGCCACGGTCATGCCGGAGATGGACTCGAACCGGGCGCTGCCGGCCGGTCCGTCAAGATACCCTTTCTGGCGCGGGAGGCCGGCCAACGCGCTGACCTCGCCCGACGGGGTGATCCGGCGGATACAATGGTTTCCCGAGTCGGCTACCAGCAGGTTGCCGGAAGCGTCGATCACCACGTTCACGGGATAAGAAAACATGGCCGACGCGCCAGTAGCATCGCGGAAGCCGTTCGTTCCACTCCCCGCCACCGCGCTGATCGCGCCGGAGGGCGCGATCTTGCAGACGCGATGGCCGAAATACTCCGTCACGTACAGGTTGCCGGCAGCGTCGCAGCATATCCCGCGAGGCCCGCTTAGACCGACCTCGCCCGCGCCGGCCAGCACGG
Source organism: Odoribacteraceae bacterium (assembly GCA_031257615.1). Taxonomy (GTDB): domain Bacteria; phylum Bacteroidota; class Bacteroidia; order Bacteroidales; family Marinifilaceae; genus JAIRKS01. The sequence goes on along the minus strand of JAIROI010000139.1, from coordinate 14,403 downwards.
TCGTCATGCCCGTCGCGATGACCACCTTCCAGACACAGCCGTTCGTCAGGTCCGTCGCGTACAGTATCTCCCCCGAAGGACTGAGGGCCACGCCTGCCACGGCGCCCATCCTGGCGTTTGTCCCCGAGCCTTCCGCGAACCCCGCCGCGCCGTTGCCGGCCAGCGTGGTCACCGCGCCTGACGGGGAGATCTTCCGGACGCAGTAATTACCGTAATCCGCCGCGTAGAGATTCCCGGCGGCGTCCAGCGCCAGTCCGGCGACGTCCGTGAAGCGGGCGGCAGGGGCGGCGCCGTCGGCATACCCGCCCGAGCCGCCACCCGCCACCGTGGTCACCGCGCCCGACGGCGAGACCGCGCGTAGCCAGGCGCTCTCTCCCACGTATACCTTTCCCGTCGCGTCCGCGACGATTCCCTGGGGATCCGCGAAACGAGCAGCAGTACCCGCGGCGTCAACATGACCGGGCATCCCGCTCCCGGCCAGCGTGGAGACCTTGAGGCCGGGAGGCAGGACAACGGTGACGGCGCAGGTGGCCGCGAAGCCGCCGTCGCGCGCGGTGGCGGTGATCGTTACCGGCCCGCCGGCTTTCAGCGCCGAGACCTTCCCGTTGGCGACCGCGACGACGGCGCTATCGCTCGAACTCCACTCGACCGTCTTGTCGGTCGCGTCCGCGGGAAGCACGGCGACGACAAGCGCGCTGTCCGCGCCTTCCACCAACTCGAGGCTGGCCGGTTGCAGGGTCACCCCCGCGACCCCGACAAGCGCGGGCGCGTCGTCATCGCAACTCGCCGTCATCGCGGCCAGGGCTATAGCCGCGGCCGCGATTCTTCTCATCCACTTCTTCATCCCTTAGTTATTAAAGGTGATCTTGCGCACCCTGTTGCTGGACATTTCCACGATGAAGAGCGTCCCGCTCGCGTCGATATCGATCCCCCCGGGATCGTTGAACATGGCTTCCGTTCCGAGGCCATTGGCGGTTCCCGCGGAACCGGTCCCGGCCAGTGTGGTTACCACGCCCGACGGTGTGATCCTGCGGATGCAATTGTTCCCGAGATCCGTCGCGTACAGGTATCCCTCCGCGTCGATCGCGACGTCCATGATAACGTCAAAGCGGGCGGCCGTTCCCACGCCCTCGGCGTATCCTTTTTCCGTTCCCCCGGCCAGCGTGGTGACGACCCCGGCGGGCGAGATCTTGCGGACGCGGCTATCGTCGGCCACGTACACGTTGCCCTCCGCGTCCACCTCGAGGCCGTGAAGTTCCTGGAACTGCGCGTCGCTCCCGGCGCCGTCCGCCGCTCCCTGCGCGCCGCTCCCGGCCAGCGTGGTGACGACCCCGGCGGGCGAGATCTTGCGGACGCGATAATTCTTCCCGTCCGCCACGTACACGTAGCCGTCCTTGTCCACGGCTATTCCCGATGGTTCGTTAAAGCGCGCTGCCGCGCCGGCGGCGTCCGCGAAGCCGGGTTCTTTCGGTTCACCGCCCGCGAAGGTGGTGACGACCCCTGCTTGCGTGATCTTGCGGATGGCGCAATTCTCGTTATCTGCCGCGTAGAGATTCCCTGCCGCGTCCAGCGCCAGGGCGATGGGATTGGAGAAACGGGCGTCCCCGCCGGTCGCGTTCGCGTATCCTGCCGGCGCCATCAGGAACATGCTCGCGGGGGGCGGGCCGGCCAAGGTGGAGACATTATTGCCCGGCACGTCGATCTTCTGGACGCGATGATTCAGGTTGTCGCCCACGAAGATCAGATCCGGGGAGGCCACGGCGATTGCATACGGGACAGCGAATCGCGCGACGTCGAGCGCCCCGTTGGCCGTACCGATGAGAACATTCCCGCAGACGGTGGATACCGCGACGTCCTCCGGCGCGACGAAGGTCTCCGGGGGCAGGGTGACGGTCACGTTGCAGGTGGCCTCGAAGCCGCCGTCATTTGTCGTCGCGGTGATCGCGACGGGTCCCCCGGCCTTCAGCGCCGATACTTTACCGGCGTCGACGGAGGCGATTTCCGGGTCGCTCGACGTCCAGTCGACCCGCGCGTCTGCCGCGTCGAGGGGCAGCACGGTAGCGGTGAGCACGGTGTCCGTTCCCACGAGCAGCGACAGGGTTGAGGCGTTTAATTCCACGCCCGTCGCGGCGACGGGCCGGTTCTTTTCGTCGTCATTACACGACGCGAGCAGCGTCGCCGCGGCGAGCGCTACCATCACGAAACAGTTTTTGGTTTTCATCTTCTGGGTATTTAGTGAGGTTTAAATGGATGCGAAATATTTGATGTAGTTCTTCATGGCTTCCTTGAAGGCGGGGTCGGGGATGTTGTCGAGGGGGATTGCCGCCACCTTCTTCATCAGCTCCTTATTTTGGCGGTCCAGCCTGTTGCATATACCCATGATCATCCCGAAATCGGCCAGGGAGAAGCACGCGATATGCTTGCCGAGTTGCTCGACGGCCTCCTCGAACCGTTGGTTGGCCAGCGCCGCGGCGATCTCCAGCTTGCCGCGGAGGGTATCGCTGGCGGGGAGTGGTCGCGCGGCGAGTTGCTCGCGCACGAGCGCGGTCATTTCCGCGGGGTTCTCCGCGGGTATTTTATTGATCAGGTAGGTGGTCAGGAGCGCGTTGTAGGCGTCGAGCAGGTACGCGCGCACCGCTTTTTCCCCGACGCCTGCCTGGATTTCTCCCGCGTGCTCGAAGACGAAGCGCGCGTTTTCCGTCGAGTAGGGGTTGACGCCCGGGTTGCTCAGGAGGGGCCAGAAGAAGGGCGAGGTTTTTTCCCCGGTAGTCAGGCGCGCGGCGAAGCTGCGAAAGACCCCGCCGGCGTCGCGTCGCGCGTCGTCGAGGGCGAAGAGGTAGTCCCTGACGCGTTCGTTGGTCATGTTTCCCGCGGCGTACTCTTTTTCGAGCACCGGCAGGGCGTTCCTCTTGTCGAGGCCCCTGGAGACCAGTTCGAGGAATCGCGGGAGTTCGTGTCGCCCGATGAGGCGGTACTGTTCCTCACCGCCGGGCGCGAGGATGAGGTACGTGGGGAAGCTGGCCACGGTCGCGTAGCGGCGATTGAGTTTGGCGCCTTCTTCCTGCTCCATGTCGATCATGATGCTGACGAAATGTTTATTGAAGAAGTCCCCGGCCTCTTTTCGCGAGAAGACGTTATTCGTCATGTATATGCACGGGGAGCACCAGGTGGTGAAGCAGTCCACGAAAAGGAGCTTTTGTTCTTTCCCGGCCTGTTGCAGCGCCTCGTCCAGTCCCAGGGGACGGAAGGCGACGCCCTGCGGGAGGGCAGGTAAGGCGAGCAGGCTGGCGACGAGTAGGACGATGATTCGTTTCATTGTACTTGTTTTTTAGTTAAACATGACTGTTCGCGCGCTTTCGTATGCAATACAAAACCGCGCTCGAGGCCTCGGATGCACTTTCGCGTGCAACATGAAACCGCGTTCGAGGCCTCGGACATACTTTCGCGTGTAACATGAAACCGTGTTCGAGGCCTCGGTTGCACTTTCACGTGCAACATGAAACCGCGTTCGAGGCCTCGGATACACTTTCATGTATAACATGAAACCGCGTTCGAAGCCTCGGATATACTTTCGCGGGGATAACAAACTTGTCGAGATTCTTTTCCTTCTCATCGCGTGACCTGTTAGTTGGTGGCGGGGGAGCCGGGCGCCCGGAAGAGGACGTCGCGCGCGTTGCCCTCGCCCGAGTAGGTCTCGTAAGGAGTGATCTCCACGTCCGCCGTGTAGCCGGTGAAGCGGTAGAGGTACATTTTCCACCTGTTGTCCTTGTTGGTCAACACCGACAGGCAGTCCGGGTAGGGCGCGTCCGCGGGTCCGCCGTAGTAGGAAACGTGTTCGATGCCGGCGACGCTTTCTCCCTCTTCGTACGCGAGGATGCCTCGTTTCTCGACGCCGTTGGAGATGTTGTACATGCCGATGGTGTTCCCGCCGTCCGAGTAGTAGATGACGTCGTTGAGGTTGTTGACGGCCCGGATGACGGCCCGGGTGACGCCGGGGCTTTCGTCGGGGACCTCGACGAAGGTGACGATGGGGTTCTTGTAGTTTACCCACTTGTCATCGAGGATAGCCCCGTAGTATTTCCCGCTCTCCCGGTGGCGAAAGAGGGCTATTCCCCGTTTCGTGAGGGAATAGTAGGCGGCTTGCTCTTGCATGAAGACCAGGTCGTGGTCCATGTTGTTGCAGTTCACCGGCGCTCCCTCGCGCTCCGCGACGGCCTGCAGGGAGGGTTGCCAGAAGTTGGAGACCTTGAAGGAGCGGCTTTCCATGTCGAACGCGAGGAAGCCGTTGCTGGTGTGGCGGAAGAAGTAGGGGGCTATGGCGGCGCTTCCGATGAGGGCGTTGCCGAATCGGGCGGCGTTGGCGTAGATGATGGGCATTTCGTGGAGCTGTCCGTTGTTCAGGATGTTCGCGCAGAGGGTGCCGACGACGACGTCGCGGGGGCTTTTCACGGCGGGCAGGGCGTAGAAGGATTGGTCGAAGGTGGCGAAGCGCTGGAAGTTTTCCCCGCTGAAGACGTGCATGTCCGACTCGGTGACGACGAAGAGGGCTTTCTGGTAGTCGTGGAGGGTGACGGTGCCGTCCGGGTGTTGCTCGACGTAGTTGTAGCCCTGCGAGACGTAGGTTGTCTTGATGGCCCGACCGGGGACTCCGCTGCCGTTGATGGTTTGGATGAGGTCGGGGACGTGGCTTCCGTTCATGTCGATCATGTCGACGTCCGCGACGTTGTTTTTGTCTTTGGTGACGAACCAGCCGCGGGAGAAGTCGGAGATGACGCGGAGGTCGGCGCCGGTGTAGGCGGAGACGCCGGTGCGGGTGTTGGTGACGCGGCAGTTGACGCGGTAGGTGCCCGATGAGATGGTGACGCGGTAGTCGAGCGCGCGTTCCCTGCCGATGGTGTCTTTCCAGCCGGTGCGCGATGTGCCGGTGCCGTAGATGTACCAGAGGAACTCGTAGTCGTTCTCGTTGTCCATTCCCTCGATCGCGGGGTCGAGCGCGAGGGTGCGTCCGGTGAGGACGGTGTATTCCTCGTCGATGTTGGAGAGGCGCACGGGAGCTACTTGTTCCTTGTCGAGGTAGACGTAGTTGCCGGTGTCGTTGATGCAAGAGGCAACGAGGAGGGCAATGGCCAGGTGGAGGCTTCTGTTCATGGCTTTTCTTGTTTAGGAGGGGAAGGTGACCGGCGCGCCGTCGGCCTCGGCCAACGGGGTCGCGTGGGTGTTGTTGTATTCGGTAAGTTTCTCGATAGCCACGGAGCGGTAGTAGAGCATTTCGGAGGCGTCGTGGGCGCCCTCGTAGTCGGCGATCCCGACGTAGTCGGCCAGGAAGCGCATTTTCTCCGGCCCCCACGCGCCCATGTAGGAGGCCCACAGGAAGTCCCAGTTGGAGGGCTTGGCGATCATGTCCGTCACTTTGATGACGAAGCGCGACAGTTCGGGGATGACGACCTTGAAGTGGTCGTTCTCTTGCAGCTTGATCTCGATCCGAACTACCCGGGATCGCAGGGAGGGGTCGCGCAGGATGACGATGGGAAGTTCCCCGCGCGCGCTGCCTGCCGGGACGATGAAACGGCCGGCGAGGGCGGGGTCGTCGAAGTCCGCGTAGTGGACGCCCGCGAGGGCGTTCGGAGAGGTTTGCGCGACGCGTACGGCGCGGTCGGCATCGGAGAGGAATCCTGCCGAGAGGACGCGCAGGTGAATGGTGTCGCGCAGGCGGCCGGGTTGCTTTTCCGTGAAGTTGTAGGAGAGGCTATCCACCTGCACGAAGGTGTTGTAGTTTTCGGATCCCCTGAAGAAGTATATGGAGTTCTCGCTCTCGTACCGGTGGACGACCCGCTCCCGGCAGGAGAGGAACAGGAGGGCGAGCAGTAGCGCGAACGCGCGGGTGTTTATGCTATTCATGTTTGTCGCGTTATTCATAGATGGTCTGGTCGATTGGCCTGGGGAACCGGTAGCGCGCCGCGTCGACCCTGAAGGGCGCTGGCCAGGAGTAGTTTTCCGCGTTGTGGCGCTTGTAGAAGAAGAACATTTGTCCTTCGCCGTAGAACTCCTTGCGGTATTCTTTCTCCAGGCAGCGGTAGCGGGTAGGCTCGTCGACGAGAGAGCCGTCGACGAGGCTTTCCATGTTCCGGCTGATTCGGAATTCGCGCAGCCACCTGTTGGCCTCGGGGAGGGGGGCGCATTCGATGGCGATCAGGTACATCTCGGCCAGTCGGACGAGGGGGATGACCTGGACGGTCTTCGAGTCGCTGGCGAGGAACTTCTTAAAGAAGTATTCTTTCAGCTGAGTTTGGGGGTTGAGCTTTTCCTCCCAGTTCCGCGGTTCCTTGGAGCGGATGTCGTTGGGGTGGACGGTGGCCTCGAAGGCTATCCGGATGGCCGCGCGGTCTTGCGCGAGGCCCCCGAAGGAGAGGAAGAGTGGGGAGAGGATGCCCTGCAGGGCGCTGTTGTGGACGGCAAAGATGTGCTCTGTTGTCATGATGACGTCGGGGGCCGAGAGGTTGATGCCCGTCATGGTCGCCTCGTTGGCGAGGGTAAAGAGGGGGGCGCCGGTTTTGGTATCCGCGGCCTCGATGATTTCCCTGGCGTGTTGCAGGGCCAGGGTCTTTTCTCCCCTCCAGAGGTGGAAGCGGGCCTTGGTGGCCTTCAGCGCGTAGAGGTTAAAGCGGTTCTGCCGGTAGTAGTGGAAGGGGTTTTCCGGGGAGATCGCGCCGTCCGCGTAGACCTTGCCGGGGCTGTTGAGCACCGCGGGCGGGTAGTGCAGGATCGGGTCGTTTCCCAGGAGCATCTCGGCGGAGTCGAGGTCGAGCAATAGCTGCCGCTGCACCTCGTCGTGGCTCGCGGATCGGAGGATGTCGAGGTCTTTGCTCATCACCTTCATGTAGGGGATCGCGAGGTTCTCGCCCCCGGCAATCGCGGGACATTCGCCCCAGAAGCGCAGGAGGTCGAAATGCAGGAAGGCGCGTAGTCCCAGGGCCTCGCCCTTGATCAGCTCGTAATTCCCGTCCGCGAACAGGTCCGCGCGCCGGTCGATGGCCGCCAGCAGGCTGTTGAGGTTGGCGATGGTCTGGTAATATTGTTGCCATATACTCGCGAGCAACCCGTCGAGGTCCGGGTCGTCCATCTTGAACTTTTGGATATTGCTGTACTCGGTGTTCGATGAAGCGACGAGCCAGTGCTGTGCCATCAACTCCGGCACGAGGATGGTGGTGTACATCCCGTACATGATCTGGGAGGCGACCTTGGAGTAGGCGCCCACCAGGACGTCCTGGAATCCCCACTCGGTGGCGAACATGTCCTCTTCCACGATCTCCAGCTGTGGGCGGATATCCAGCCACCCGCTGCATCCGGGGAGCAGGAAGAGGGCGACGATCAGGTGCTTAATTTTCATCTCTTGTGCTATTATTGGGTTAGAATCGAGCCGTGAGGGAGAGGGAATACTTCCGCGAGAAGGGGTAGCCGGTGCCGCGTTCCTGTTTGATCGTCGAGAGACGGAAGAGGTCCTCGCAGTAGCCGCCGAGGGAGAGGAAGGTGATCCCCGTTTTGTCCCTCAGCCGGTCGGAGGTGATCTCGTAGGAGAGGTGCAGGGAGCGACACTCCAGCGTGTTCTCCCGCATCACGAAGCGCGATGACGCCGGCGTGTTCGACCTGTCGCCCACTCCCTTGAAGTAGGCGTGATCCCCGGGATTTTTCCAGCGCGCGTAGAAGACGCGCCGGTCGGCATTGTACCAGGGATCCACGTTCTCCACCTTGTCGACCAGCGTCTGGTTGTAGGCGTCCCCTCCCGCGCGATACCCGAAGGTCAGGTTCAGGAGGAGGCCGCGATAGCGAAAGATGGAGGAGAGGTTTCCCCATATCTTCGGTTCGCTTACCCCGACGGGCACTTTGTCCGAGGCGTTCCATGTGAAGGTGCGGTCGCCGTTCTCTTTCACGAAGATTTCCCTGCCGCTGCTGGGATCTATTCCCAGGGATCGCACGGCGAAGAGGGTCTTCAGCGACTGTCCCTCCTTGAACAGGAAGCTGGGGTTCGTCCTGTCGTTTGCCAGGAGCAGCGCGTTCAGGAACTCCAGGGAGTTGGAGATCTTCTCGATCTTGTTGCGGTTATGGAGCATGGAGGCGCCGATCGACCACATGATCTCCCTGCGCGTGTCCCGGATGAGGTAGAGGTTGGCGCTTAACTCGACGCCCCGGTTACTGACCGCCCCCACGTTGGCCCGGTAGCTGTTGAAGCCGCTGGAGAGGGGGAGGTTGATGTCCGAGAGCAGGTCGTAGGTCATCTTGTCGTACACGTCCGCGTTGACGCGGAGTCTATCTTTAAGGAGCGTGGCCTCCATGCCCAGGTTCAGTTGATTGGTCTGTTGCCACGTCAAGTCCTCGTTGCCCATGTCCAAGAGTTGCGCGCCTACCCAGTAGCGGTATCCCTGGCCCTCGACGTACCTGTAAGTCCTCAGGGCCTGGTACGGGTTGAAGTTCTGGGAGCCGGAGATGCCGTAAGAGAGGCGCAAGCGCAGGTTCTTCACGTTCTCATTCCCTTCCAGGAAAGGCTCGTTGTGCAGGTTCCACCCCACGCCGGCCGACCAGAAAGGGGCCGTGCGGTTGTTGCCTCCGAAGCGCGACGAGCCTTCCAGCTTGCCCGAGAAGTCGGCGAAACAGCGACGATCGTACGTGTAGTTGACGTTTGCCGTCGCCCCCAGTCGTCTCGAGTGACTCTCGTAGCTTCCCGGCTTTCCCTCTTTCTCGTAGGCGCTTCCCATGCCGAAGAAGATCATGTTCGCGGCCGCGTACCCCACGGCCCGCACGGTCGCGTTCTCCGATCGATCCTCGGCGACGCTGTAATGTAGTCCGACGTAAAGCAAGTGCCGGTCGTTCCAGGTCTGGTTGTAGTTGATCGTGACGTCCCCATCGCAGACGAGCGACTCGTTGACGCCGTAAGTGTAGGCCCCTCGCAGGGAATAATTCTCCTCCGTGTACCCGGAGAAAGAGGTGTGCTGCGCCGACAGGTAGAGGTCTGTCCTCCCCTGCTGTTTCGTGATGGAGAAGCGTCCCCGCGCGGAGAGTCCCGCGAGGATATTCCACTCGAGGGTGAAATTGTTCACGAAGTTCGTGTATCCGGAGCTATTCCGGTAGGGGAGCGACGCGTTGTAGAGCGGGTTGGGAGGATTGAAGGCCCGGTTTGTCTCTGGATAGACAAACAGTTCCAGGGTTTTCTTCAGCTTCCCCTCGTCGTCGTGGGGCTTCCAGTAGTTATTCAGCCGCGCGTACTGCGAGAAATCCCCGTACGGCGAGTTGCTCGCTTTATTCACGCTTATATAAAGGTCGTTGTGGAACGAGAATTTGTCGAAGCGGTATTGCAGGAACATCCCCCCGGTGTAGGTGTTCCGGTAAGAATCCTTCATCACCCCCGTGGTATTGTTATAGCTGAAGGTCGCCGCGTAGCGGAAGTGTTCATCTCCTCCCTCGGCGCGCAGGCTGTGGCGTTGCCCCGTGCCGACGCGCGCGGGATACTTCAGCCAGTACGTGTCCACTCCGCGCGAGACCTCGATCAGCCGTTCGTTGTACAGCTCGTCGTACACCTGTTCCCACTGCGGCACATCCGCCCTGTAGACCCCCGCGGCCTGTTCAAAGGCGAGCTTCTCCCGCGCGTTAAGCAGGTTATACGAGGTAAAGTCCGGCAGCTCCACGTTCAGGTCTCCCTTGTAGCTAAACCGGATGCTTCCCGCGGCCGGGCGGCGGGTAGAGATCATCACGACGCCGTTCGCCCCGCGCGCCCCGTACAATGCCGTCGCGCTCGCGTCCTTCAGCAGCGTGATGTTCTCGACAAGACTCTGGTCCAGGTCCACGACCCGTTGCAGCGACACCTCCAGCCCGTCGATGATAAAGAGGGGGAGGTTGGCCAGTTGCTGCGTCGACATGTCCGTCTGCAAATCCTTCACGTCGACCGCGAGGCCCGTGTTCCCCCGCATCTGTATTTCGGGGAGCGCGTTCGGGTCGGAGCCTGCCGCGTTATTCTCCACGATGAAAAAGCTGGGATCCACGTTGCGGATCTGGGTCAGCAGGTCGCGATTGCCGACCTGCCTGAGTTCCTTCGCGCTGATCGACGTTGCCGCTCCCGTGTAGCTCTCCCGCGCCTTGGTAAAGATGCCGGTGACCACCACCTCTTCCACCTCCTTGATCTCCTCCTTCAGGACAACGTCCAGCGCGGAGCCTTCCTTGTAAACGATCTCCCGCGTCTTCATCCCGACGTACGAGAACGCGAGCGCGAGCGGCTCCTGACGAGGGACATACAGGACGTAATACCCGTCCCTGTCCGTGTGCGTTCCCGCGGTCGGCGCCCCCTTCAGGTGGACGTGCACTCCCGGCAGGGGGGCCCCCTGCTCGTCCCGCACGCGACCCTCGATCTTGATCGTCTGCTGCCCGGAGAAGATCGCGGTCACCTTCTTCTTCAAGACGATGATGTTGTCGACAATCTCGTGCTGGAACCCCGCCAGCGCGCACAGCTTCTCCAGCAGCCGGTCGAGTTCGATATCCTTCTCGTCGAGCGTGATTCCCTTCACTTGCCGCGCCTCGCGCTCGTTATAGAAAAAGCCCAGTCCCGTCAGCGCCTCGATCTTCTTCAGGCACGCCTCCAGCGTGGCATTCTTCACCTGGAAGACCTCCACCTGTTGCCCGGCTATCCTTGCGTACGCGCTTAGCGTCAGCACGAGCAGCAGGACAAGCATCGATCTTATCGCGCCGGAGCATCCTCTCGCGATCGAGGCCACTCTTCCCCTCGCGTCCATTCTTTCTTTCATATCTTGAACGTGTTTCATGTTACTCGATTCGGATCACTTCCCCCTCTCGCTCGACCCGTATGCCTGCTTTCCTCATGACGTCGAGGATCGTGTCCAACTCCTTGTACCGGGAAAACTTCCCCGAGAAGGTATAGTCGCGCCGCGCCTCGTTGACAAACATGACCTCCGCGGAGAACCACCGTTGCAGTTCCATGAAGATCTCCTCCAGCGTGTTGTCATGGAAGTAGAAATAATCCCCCGTCCACGCGGTCGCGATCGTCGCGTCCACCTCCCGCACCTCCACTCCTTCTCCCGCGCGGCTGACCAACTGCTCCCCGGGGAGCAGCGTGTATCGCTCCTCCTCCCCGGCCAGCGCGACCGCGACCGAACCGCTGCACAGCGTCGTCACCGTCCGCTCCTCGTCGGCGTAGTCCCTCACGTTGAAGACCGTCCCCAGCACCGTCACTGCCTGTCGCGCCGTCTCCACCACGAACGGCCGCCCCTCGTCCGCCTTCACCTCGAAATACCCCTCTCCTTCCAGCGCCACCCGTCGTCCCGCCGCCGCGAAAGCGACCGGGTAGCGGAGGCTACTCCCCGCGTTCAGGTGCACCCGCGTCCCGTCTGGGAGCGCCACCCGGAACGTCGTCCCGTGCGGTATCACCAGACTGTTCTCCCCTCCCCTCGTCGCCCCGTCCGTCGCGCGGTAGCTCAACAAGCTATCCTGCAGCGTCACTCCCGCGTCCTCCAGCTGCCGCCGGCTCGCCTCGTCACCCGCCAGCACGACCCGCTCGCCGTTCCCCAGCACCAGTTCGGGATACCGCCTCGCCAACTCCTCGCCGGCACGCGCTCCATCTCCCCCGCTGCTCGCCCACAGGGTGACACACGCCGCCGCGAGCGCCGCCGCCGCGTAAGGCAGCCACCGCCGCGTCATCCGCCACAGCCTCCTGCCCTCGACGCGCCGCGAGACTTCCCTCAACGCCCGCTCCTCGTCCAGCCTTGCCCACAACGCGTACCGCTTCCCGATCTCGTTCTCGCGCATGACCCGCCGATAGATCGCCCGGCGCTCCTCCGACTCCTCCATCCACCCCTTCAGCAGCCGTTCGTCCTCGGGACTTAGCGCGCCGCGCGCCGCGTCAACAAGCCATCGCGCCACGTGTTCATTATCGTAGTTCATAACTCCAAGTTGTCATTTCGGACATAAATTTGCACCTAAGACACTCGCGCGTGTCGAAACGTGCAAGGAAATGTCGTACCTTCGCGGAAAAATTTGTCCAGACCGAAACGAAATGAATGACGAACACGAATATCACGTCTCCCTGCCCCTCGTCAGCCTGGGGGACAGGCAGGCCTTCGCGACCGTTTTCAAGAGGTACTACAAGCCCTTGGTACTTTTTGCCGCCGCCCGCGTGAAGGACGCCGACGCCGCCGAAGACATCGTGCAGGCCTTTTTCTGCAAGCTCTGGGAGGAACGCGCGTCGCTCGCCCGCGTCACCCGTTGCAAGAGCTACCTCTACCAGTCGATCCACAATTGTTGCCAGAATTACGTCCGCCACCAACGCGTCGTCGCGGCCCTCCCTCCGCCCGACGAGGTCTTGGACGACAACCTCCTCCAAGCGATCATCGAGGAGGAACTATACATCGAGCTAATGCGCCAGGTCGACCTTCTTCCTCCCAAGTGCCGGGAGGTCATGCTGCTCAAGTTGCAGGACATGGACGTTTCGACGATCGCCGCCACCTGTCGTGTTTCCGAGGAGACCGTCCGCTCGCAGTACCGCCACGGCAAGACCCTGTTAAAGAAACGACTTTCCCCCGCCTTCAAGGACGCCCTCCCCCTCCTCCTCTCCATCATGGAGACCCTCTGAATCCCCCACACCCCATCACTCCCCGCCTTGTCTCCCCCCGCGAGTCACCCCCATCCAAACGGCTAACCAACCGCATCGATTTGAGAAAAACCGTCCGCTCGTGGCGGAGACGCGTCCGCCGACGGCGGAAACATGTCCGCCGACGGCGGAGACACGTCCGCTGACGGCGGAGACGCGTCCGCTGACGGCGGAGACGCGTCCGCAGTTTGCACCAGCTTTTTACGCCTTCGCTCCAGGTGATTACAGATCGTCGGGTATCCTTTCGGCCCTGTCGAGCGTTGTCCCGGTGATCGAACGAGAAATATTTTGATAGATAAAAAAACAGTTGTAAACTTGCACTTGAATACAACGAAACCGTTACGAGCAGGGTAAAATTACCTGTAATACAGGGGAGAGGTTATGAGTTCAAAAAAGAAAAAAGAGCTATTGAATTTGGATGATTGGTACCATCATTACTACACCCCGTTGGTGTTGTGGGCGGACACGATCATGCACGACATCCCGGCGGCGGAAGACATCGTCCAGGAACTATTCGTCTACCTGTATGAAAAGAACCGTTACAAGCAGTTAGACAAAGAAAACTTTAAGGCTTACCTCTACGTTTCCGTCCGCAACGCGGCCTTGCGCGCCTCTCGCTCGTGCCGGAACGCGCGAAACTTGCCGGATATCTCCCTGGTGGAAAGGGCGTGGCAGGAAGACGAGGAGGGATCTCGCGAAGAGTTGATCCGCAGGATGCACGAAGAAGTGAGGAGGTTATCGCCGCGCAGTCGCGAGGTACTCGAGTGCGTGTACCTGAAAAACATGAAATATGCCGAGGTTGCCGAGGCCTTGAACATTTCCGTCGCCACGGTAAAAACGCTGCTGGTGAGAAGCCTGAAGAACCTTCGCGATCGCATGGGGAGAAACATGCTGTTGTTCTTTTTCTCGCTATTCGTGCGCGTCCGAATGTTAAATACGCGCGCACCTGTCAACCGGTAGGCCCTCTCGTGTCTTCCATGTGAAAAATGAAGTTCGACATGGGAGACGAAAATCTCGATATTCAGTTGTTAGACTACATCACGGGTCATCTTTCCGACGCGGAGCAGGCGCGCGTGCGGGCGCGGATCGAGGGAGATGAATCGCACCGGGCGTATTACGAGCAGTTTCAGGTGAGTTACCTGCAACAGCGGTGGTACTTCCGGGAGCAGTTGATACGCGAAAAGAAGGCGCGCAGGTACCGTAGGAGGAGGATACGGGCGACGCGATACGCGGCGTTGCTGGCGGCCTCGATCGCGTTATTCTTCGGGGCGCGGGCGTATCGCGTCGCCGTCCTCGACAGGGAGGAAAAGGTCGTTACGACGAGCAAAGAGATCGTTCCCGGTACGTTGAAGGCAAAATTGATGGTCGACGCGGGACACGTTATTTCGCTGGGAGATCGCACGCTTGACATGATCGAGATCGATGGGGGCGGGCAGATTTCCGTGAAGATACCCGGGAACATCGACTATCGCGGGAACGAGACGAAGGTCTCGCGGGCGCGAAACCACGTGTTGATCATAGAGAAGGGCGGGGAATATACCGTCACGCTGGAAGACGGCTCGATCGTGCAACTTAACTCTGCGTCCACGTTAAGTTATCCCGTGGTCTTCACCGGCGACGAACGGCGGGTGCGGCTGTCCGGCGAGGCCTACTTTCGCGTGACCCCGGGGAAAGACGCGCCGTTTATCGTGGAAGTGGAAGACCTCTGTATCCGGGTGACGGGCACGGAATTTAACGTGAATACCCATAAGAAAAAT
>JAIROI010000082.1 GCA_031257615.1 Odoribacteraceae bacterium | reverse complement strand
CAGAGGAGATATCGCAGGCCCATTCCGTAATTTCGTGCAGGGAATCTTCGATATGTTTTAGCGTTTCGAGTGTCAGTACCCGGTCATACATAGATAACCTCCTTGTCGCTTCCTGCGGTCTGCTGGTTGCGAGCCACCGAACCGAAGTTGCGAACAAAGATCAGGTAGCTGCGCGGACTCGGTTTGGCAAGGAGGGAGGTTTGGAACAAGGCGGGTGAGGTCTCCTTTTAGGGAATCTCCTGTTGCGCGGAATCGGGGATTAATTCGGGGTCTTTAATCTGTGGAAGAAGAGTACGGGGTTGTCGTCTGCGTTCAAAAGGCCGGACGGTGTTTTGTCGGATGGAAATTTATTATCAAACAATAGAACACTCGAGGCGTGTAAATAACCTACCAGGTAGTTGTCGTGAAATCCTACTGCTTGGGCGAAGACAAACGGGAATTTGTTGTTGTATTCCAATTTTAGCACGTGCGCGGTGTTTTTTGAAGGTGCGATTTTTACAAGATGAGGGGTGTATTCGTAAATAAACGTCATGTAGAAGTAGTCGCGAATCTTATTTATGTACTCCACGCGTTTCACGACAGATTGTTGCATGAGGTCTTGACGTAGCTTTTCAAATCCGACATCCTGAAAATTGTCAGGTATTTTATCTTTTGTATTAAAATCAAGTTTGAAGAGGGTCTTTATTGAATCTTGACTGAAGCTGTAAACGTTATAGTCGTATTGCTGTGTGATAAGCAAATCCTTGTCGAACGTCATGTTAAATGGAGTCGGAGAGAAAGAGAAACTTTGATTCTTTTCGAAGGGAAGAAAGCTTTTCTCCATCTTGCCTTCTTTTGGATCATAGACTCTTACATTGAAGTGAGTATTATTTGAATAATTCGAGTACAGTAGAATCTTTCCATCCAGGTAATGGCAGTAGTCGTATTGAAGAATTTCGCCTGTCAAGAATGTATATCGCGTCTGACTTTATAAGGATTTTATCCACATTTTTAATCAGATAGTCTTCCCCTGTTGCCAGGGTGATGGAATGAGTATCTTCAAAGAAATCATCAATGGGTGCATACAATGAAAGATCGACAGGTATCACGTCAGCACGATCATGCTTTACCCAACAAGAACTTAATGTACCTATCAATACGACCACTAATGCTCCAATACATCCTTTCTTCATGATATTTAGTAATTGTGAAACATGAGGCAAGGGTAATTATTTCCCGAAGACGTCCAACCCGGCTTGGCAAGTGGGGCGGTGTGGTCAGGGGGAGGTAATGCGGAGGCCGAGCCAGGCGGAGAAGAGTCCGACGAGGAGGGTGGCGAGGGTGTAGAAGAGGAAGGGGAAGAGGCGGCCCTGCTGGAGGAGAGAGATGTTGTCGAGGGAAAAGGCGGAGAAGGTGGTGTAGCCACCGCAAAGGCCGGTGAGGAAAAAGGCGCGGAGGAGAGAGTGAGAAGCGTCGTGGCGGGTGGCGAGTCCGAGGAGGAGGCCGGCGAGGAAACAACCGGTGATGTTGACAACAAGCGTGCCGACAGGAAGATGGTCGGGGAAATAACGGGCGACAAGACGAGTGGCAAGGAAGCGAAGGGCGCTGCCAAGGCCTCCGCCGAGGGTGACAAGAAGTAGTGGCTGGATCATTCAGGAGAGATTTGGGAGGATGGTACGAATGAGTTCTCAGGGTCGGATGGTGCGAATGAGTTCGGCGACGGCCTCGTCGGGGGTGGCCGAGGAGTCGAGGAGAGAAACAAATTTGCTGCCGATGATGGCGCCGGCGGCGCGCGCGCACGCTGCGTCGAACGTGGCTTTGTTGGATATCCCGAAGCCGACGAGGAGCGGGTTGCGGGTTTTCATCTCCTGGAGGCGTTGGAGATAATCGATCGTGTGGCTATCGAAGCGTTCGCGCGCGCCGGTGACGGCGGCGGTAGAGACGGCGTAGATAAAGCCGCCGGAGAGTCGGTCGATGGCGCGGACGCGGGCGTGGGAGGTCTGGGGAGTGACGAGCATGATCATCTTGAGATCGTGTTGGTCGGCGACGGGCTTGTATTCTCTGGCACATTCCCGCGGCGGGAGATCCGGGATGATGACGCCGGAGACCCCGGCGGCGGTGGCGTCGCGGCAGAACGAGGCGAAGCCGTACTGGAGAATGGGGTTGAGGTAGCTCATGAGGAGGACGGGGGCGGCGGCGTCCGGGGCGACGGGGCGAAGTTCTTGCAGCAGTCGTTGGAGGGTCATCCCGCCGCGGAGCGCCCGGGTGTTGCTTTGTTGGATGACGGGGCCGTCGGCGACGGGATCGGAGAACGGGACGCCGATCTCGATCATGTCGACGCCGGCGCGGAGGAGGGCTTGGAGGACGGGGATCGCGTCGTCGGGGTGGGGATATCCGGCGGTGTAGTAGACAGAGAGCACGTTGCGCGGCTTCTCCTGGAAAAGGGTGGTGATCTTGTTCATGGGATATTAGTTGTTTAATTCTTGGATAAACTGTTGGACGGCGCGGGGATCCTTGATCCCGGGCCGGGTCTCGAAGCGGCTATTGAGGTCGACGGCGCGAAGCAGCGGGTGGGCGCGGGCGCGGATTCTTCCGGCGTCTTCGGGGCCAATGCCGCCGGAGAGGATGAAAGGCGGGGGGCCGGCGTAGTCGTCGAGGAGTCGCCAGTCGAATTGTTGCCCGGACCCCCCGCGGCCCGGCGCGCGGGTATCGAAAAGGAGGTAATCGCACGCCCGGGCGTAGGGGGTGGCGAGGGCGGCGGGGGAGTGCTCGCCGACGGGAATCGCCTTGATGACGAGCAGCCCGCGGGAGCGATAGAAGCGGCACTCGTCGGGGGATTCTTCCCCGTGCAGCTGGATGGCGCCGAGGCCGTACTGCCGGGCGACGCCGAGCGCGGCATCCCTGGCCGGGTTGACGAAGACCCCCACCTTGCGTATCTCTCCGGGCAGCGTCCCGGCGATGGCGGGGTCGAGCGACCCGGCGTACCTCGGGGAGGGGGCGTGGAAGATAAACCCGAGCATGTCGACGGGCAACCCGGCGATCTCCCGGATATTCCCCGGCTCCTTCATCCCGCACACTTTAACGGCGATACTCATGGCGCGCTACTCCTTTATCCCGTTGATGAGTTGCGCGAGCGTCTCCCCGGGATTCCCGGAGCGCGCGAGGTATTCCCCGACGAGGAACCCCTTGTATCCGGCGGCCTTCAGCGTGTTGATCGTTTGCGCGTCGCTGATGCCGCTTTCGGCGACGGGGACGGGGCCTGGCGGGAGAAAGCGCGCGATCTCCCTGGCGCGGTCGGTGTTCGTGGAGAAATCCCGGAGGTCCCGGTTATTCACCCCGACGGCGTCGATGTACTCGTCGACGTGATCGAGTTCGTCGGCGCTCTTGATCTCGAGCAACACCTCCATGCCGAGCGTCTTGGCGAGGCGCGCCAGGCGCTTGGTCTCTTCTCGCGCGAGGCAGGCGGCGATAAGGAGGATGGCGTCGGCCCCGAGCACGCGCGACTGGTAGACCTGGTACTCGTCGACGATAAAGTCCTTTCGGAGGAGCGGCACGCGGGTCAGCGCGGCTCGCGCCTGTTCGAAGTCGGTGAAATTGCCGCCGAAGAAAGGCGCGTCCGTGAGGCAAGAGACGGCGGCGGCCCCGGCCTGCTGGTAGGCGGCGGTGACGGCGGTGACGTCAGCTGCCGGCGCGATCCAGCCGCGGGAGGGCGACCGGCGTTTAAACTCGGCGATGACGCCGCCGCGGGTTTCGAGGAGGGCGGCGCGGAGGGAGAGGGCGCGGCGCGGCTGCAGTCGGATGGCCTGCTGGAGGCGGTGGAGGGGCAGCTCCTCTTTTTGCTTGGCGACCTCGTCCCACTTGCTGGCGAGGATCGTTTGGAGGATATTCTTGTTCATGGGCTACCGGTTGATATCGAGGAACAGGTCAAAGGTGCGCCTTGCTTTCCCGGAGCGCAGCGCGTCGTCGGCCTCCCGGATACAATCGCCGAGGGACGCGTGCGGTTTGATCGTTCGGATAGCGATGGCGGCGTTGGCGACGACCACGGCGGCCCGCGATTCCCCGGCTCGATTATCGAGCACGTCGCTGAACAGTCGCGCTGCTTCCGCGGGGCTATTTCCTCCGGCGAGGTCGGCGGGCGCGACCGTCGGCAGCCCCATGTCCTTCGGGGAGAGGATCTGCTCGCCCTCCGGCGCGATCACCTTGAAGGGGCCGGTGAGCGACGCCTCGTCGTACCCGTCGAGGGAGTGGACGATCGCGAACCGGTTGCCGCTTTCCTGGTAGATGTAATTATAGAGGCGCGCCATCTTGAGGTCATACACGCCCAGCACCTGCCGCCGCGGCATGACGGGGTTGACGAGCGGCCCGAGGATATTAAAGAAGGTGCGCGCGGCGAGGGCCTTGCGGACGGGCGCGACGATCTTGAGGGCGGGGTGGAAGAGCGGCGCGTGGAGGTAGGCGATATTGGCGCGGTCGAGGGAGCGGCGGTGGACTTGGACGTCCCGGGTAAAGACGACGCCGTGTTCCTCCATGACATTGGAGGCCCCGCTGACGGAAGTCGCTCCGTGGTTGCCGTGTTTGACGACCTTGTACCCGGCGGCGGCGACGACGATGCAGGCGGCGGTAGATATATTAAAGGTATTTTTCCCGTCGCCCCCCGTGCCCACGATGTCGATGGGGTCGTACTCTTGCAGGGCGTCGAGGTTGACGCGCGTTTCGAGGAGGGCTTCCCGGAAGCCGAGGATTTCGTCCACGGAGACGCCTCGCATGAGGTAGGTAGTGATGAAAGCGGCGATTTGGCTTTCGTTATACTTCCCGGCGGCGATGTCGGCGAGGATATCCCGCGCTTCTTGTCGGGTGAGGCGCCGGTATTCGAGGAGTCTCGCGAGGACGCCCGCGAGGGTGGTAGTAGATTCTGTCATATTCTTGTGGTATTATCAGGCGACGAGGAATCGTTTCATGATCTCTTTCCCGTCGGGGGTGAGGACGGATTCGGGGTGGAACTGCAGGCCGTGGATGTCCAGGGTGCGGTGTTTGATGGCCATGACGCGGCCGTTGTCGTCGACGGCTGTCACCTGCAATTCACCGGGCAGGCTCTCCGGGTCGACTACCCACGAGTGGTATCTCCCGCCCTCGAACCGCTTGGGCAGTCCGGCGAACAGGCGGTGTGGCGCGATGACGTTGACGGGCGCGGCGACGCCGTGGTACACCTCGTCGAGGTTGACGAGGTTGCCGCCGAAGGCCTCGGCGATGGCCTGGTGGCCGAGGCATATTCCCAGGATGCTTTTCGCGGCGGCGTGCCGGCGGATAAGCGGGAGCAGGAGGTCGGCCTCGGCGGGGATGCCGGGGCCGGGAGAGAGGATGATCTTGTCGAAGGCTTCGATCTCCTCGAGGGTCGTTTGTTCGGCGCGCAGCACCCGGACGTCGCGATACCCGAGGGAGCGCGCCAGGTGGAGCAGGTTATACGTGAAGGAGTCGCGGTTGTCGAAGACGAGTATTTTCATGGCGTCCGTGGTTTAGTTGATGATGTTCCGGGCGGCCTCGATGGCTTTTTTCAGCGCGCCGAGTTTATTGTTCACCTCCTGCAGTTCGGTTTCCTCGTTGGAGCGGGCGACGATGCCGGCCCCGGCCTGGTAGTAGAGGGTGTTGTTTTTGCTGACGAAGGAGCGGATGGTGATGGCGTGATTGATCTCGCCGTTGAGTCCGATGTAGCCGATGCACCCGCCGTAGAGTCCTCTCCCTCCTTCGATCTCCCGGATCAGTTGCATGGCGCGTTCTTTGGGCGCGCCGGTGAGGGTGCCGGCGGGGAAGGTATCGGCGTGGATCTTGATCGCGTTGCTACCGGCGGGCACGTCCCCGGCGACGCGGGAGACGAGGTGTATGACGTGGGAGTAGAACTGTATTTCCTTGAAGAACTCCACCCTCACGTCGTTCGCGTTTCTCGACAGGTCGTTTCTCGCCAGGTCCACGAGCATCACGTGTTCGGCGTTCTCCTTCGGGTCTTCGAGGAGCGCTTTCGCCAGTTGTTTATCTTTTTCGTCGTCCCCGCTTCTCCGGAAGGTGCCGGCGATGGGGTCGATGTAGGCCCGTCCTTTGTTGATCACGCAGTGGGCCTCGGGGCTTGATCCGAAGACGCGGAACGTCCCGAAGTCGAAGTAGAAGAGGTACGGCGAGGGGTTAATGGAGCGCAGGGCGCGATAGACGTTGAAGTCGTCGCCGGCGAAGGGGCGGGAGAAGCGGCGGGAGAGGACGATCTGGAAGACGTCGCCCCGTTTGCAGTGGCGGACGCCTCGCCGCGCGCGTTCTTTGAATTCCTCGTCGGTGCACGAGGCGGTTTCCTCGCCGCGCGCGCAGAAGTTGTAGACGGGGTAGTCGCGGTTGGCGAGCGCGGCGAGGAGTTCGTCGACGCCGCTTTCCTCGTCCCCGGGCAGGTTCTCGATGACGGTCATCTCGTTCTTGAAATGGTTCACGGCAAGGAGATACCGGTAGAGGATGTAGATCATGTCCGGCGCGTCCTCCATTCCTTCGGGCGGGGCGCCGGGGTCTACCGGGCCGAAATGCCGGGCAGCGTCGTAGGCCGCGTAGCCGAAGAGGCCGTTATACGGGACGTCGCCGGAGATCTCCTCGCGCAGCTCGCGGACGAAGCGGTCGAGGAGCGCCGGCACGTTCCCCGCGCCCGTCTCTTCCCGGCGGCCGTCGGGGTAGAGCAGTGTCGCGCGGCCGTTTTTCACCTCGAAGCGGGCGATGGGGCGGACGCCGATGAACGACGCGGAGTTTTCGTTACCGTGGAAGTCGGAGCTTTCGAGGAGCGCCGATTCCGGGTACGCGTCTCTTACTTTCAGGTAGATGCTGACGGGAGTCTGGAGGTCTGCCAGCACGGTGGTACTTGTAGCGCGTATCATGGTCTTTCGCGATTAGTGGATGTTAGCGTGTTCTATGTAGGCTTCCATGTCCTTGTCGCCCCGCCCGGAGAGGCAGACGACGACCACCTCGTCCGCCCGGAAGCGCCGTCGCGACAGGGCGGCGATGGCGTGGGCGGATTCCAGGGCGGGGATGATCCCTTCCAGGCGAGTCAGTTCGAGAGCGGCGTCGAGCGCTTCCCGGTCGGTGATGGCGACCACTTCCGCGCGGCCGACGCGGGCCAGGTGGGCGTGGAGCGGGCCGACCCCGGGGTAGTCGAGGCCGGCGGAGATGGAATAAGGTTCGGTCACTTGCCCGTCGTCCGTCTGCATCAGCAGCGTCCGCGAGCCGTGGATGACGCCGACGGAACCGAGGTGGATCGTGGCGGCGGATTTCCCGCTTTCCAGTCCTTCCCCGGCGGCCTCGGCCAGCAGGATGCTCACGCGCCGGTCGGCGAGGTAGGGGAGGATGGTCCCCGCGGCGTTGCTCCCGCCGCCGACGCACGCGACGAGCAGGTCGGGGTAGTCGCGCCCCTCGCGGGAGGGAAGCTGGCCGCGGATCTCTTTGCCGATGACCGACTGCAGGCGGGCCACCAGGTCGGGATACGGGTGCGGCCCCACCGTCGACCCGATGATGTAGTGGGTGTCCGAGGGGTGGCAACACCAATCGCGGATCGCCTCGTTCGTGGCGTCTTTCAGCGTCATGTTGCCCCCGCGCACGGGCCTCACCTCGGCCCCGAGCATCCGCATCTTCTGCACGTTCAGCTGCTGGCGTTGCATGTCCACCGCCCCCATGTACACCGCGCACGGCATGTCCAGCAGCGCGCAGGCCGTGGCCGCGGCCACCCCGTGTTGTCCCGCGCCGGTCTCGGCGATGATCCTCCGCTTGCCCATTCGACGCGCGAGGAGGGCCTGCCCGAGGGCATTGTTGATCTTGTGAGCGCCGGTGTGGGTCAGGTCCTCGCGCTTGAGGTAGACGCGACACCCGTGACGCGCCGAGAGTCTCCCGGCGGCATAGAGGGGCGTGGGGCGGCCGGCGTAATCGACGAGCAATCCCCGGAGTTCCCGGCGAAACGACGGCTCGGCGAGGATCTTCCTGTACACTCTCCCCAGCTCCTGCACGTTGGCGTGAAGCACTTCCGGGATGTAGGCGCCGCCGAACTCCCCGTAGTAGCCTTCGCGATCTGGCTTGTTTTCTTGTCTGGTTTTTTTCATATCGTTTCTTGTTTCGATTCTTCGTTTTCGCGAAAAAGCGAGAGGCCTGTCGCGAGTTACGACAGGCCTCCGTGTGCTTTATTCGCGTGATCACGCGCCGGGCTGGACTCGCTTTCCTTGGGAAACCGGGCGCCACCACCAGTATATGTTCAGTCCTTGAATCATTTTTCTTTGATTAGTCCGGCGCGAAGATATGCACCTTTTTATTATTTCCAACCATTTCTCTCTCGCGCCATTATTTTTTTTTCACCGCGCCCCTCCCCGGGGCAAGTCGCCCGCGAAGAAGGTCGGGG
>JAIROI010000081.1 GCA_031257615.1 Odoribacteraceae bacterium | reverse complement strand
GGGGGAAGTCCGGGGCGGCAGCTATGCGGCCCTTCAATGGACTTTGTTTTATACGACAGCCTGAGGCAGCCGCGAATAAAGGTTAGGCCGCTTCGCGGCCTTTTTATTATTGTACCTCCTAACCGGCACCCGGTGGGTGCCGGCTATGAAGATTAGGCTGCTACGCAGCCCTTCAATGGCCTTTGTTTTACGCGGCAGCCTGAGGCAGCCGCGGACAAAGATGAGGCAGCTACGCAGCCGATTCCCATTACGTTTATTCGCCATACAGTAGCCTTAGGCTACTGCCTACAAAGATTGGGCTGCTACGCAGCCCCGGCTTGGTAAGGGGGAAGTCCGGGGCGGCAGCTATGCGGCCCTTCAAAGGAATTTTTTCTATGCGGCAGCCTTAGGCAGCCGCGAATAAGGGTTAGGCCGCTTTGCGGCCTTCTTATTATTATACCTCCTAACCGGCACCCGATGGGTGCCGGCTATGAAGATTAGGCTGCTACGCAGCCCTTCAATGGAATCTTTTTTTTATGAGACAGCCTTCGGCTGCCGCAGCCAAAGGTTGGGCTGCTACGCAGCCCTTCAAAGGAATCTTTTTTTTACGCGGCAGCAGCTACGCGGCCTTGCACGATGCGGGGACGTTAATGATAGCGGGGCAGTCGTTTATTTCTTAGGTCAAACGCGGGTTATGATATGCCCTGCGATCAGGTGTTCGGCGCTTTATATAATAAAACGAGATAACAGGATGGTGATCCTGTTATCTCGTTATCCTCGCCTCTCCCGCGCCGGGGCGGTTCGGGGTATCCTAAAGTTTATTCACGTGCAGCGTCAACTTCGAGGTGAGGTTGGCCGCTTTGTTCTTGTGGATGATATTTTTCTTCGCGAGCTTATCCAGCATGGAGAGAACCTTCGGCAACAGTGCCGTGGCGCTTTCCTTGTCGACCATCAGGCGCAGTTTCTTCATCGCGTTTCGCGCTGTCTTCGCGTAATACCTGTTATGCAGTCTTCTTTTCTCCGATTGCCGGATCCTCTTTTTCGCGGATTTATGATTTGCCATTTCTTATCACAAAATTGGTTCAACTTTTTTGTAGTCCGTACGAGAATCGAACTCGTGTTACAAGAATGAAAATCTTGCGTCCTAACCCCTAGACGAACGGACCGTCTGCGCGTTAATCCATAAAGTTTGGGTTGTAGTCCGTACGAGAATCGAACTCGTGTTACAAGAATGAGAATCTTGCGTCCTAACCCCTAGACGAACGGACCATCTTTGGTTTTCTTTGCGGGTGCAAATGTACATCGTTTTCCATTTTCTCCAAAAGATTCGCTGATATTTTTTCATGCTGTCGGTTTTCAATAAATTCGGCTACTTTTGTTTCAACAAATCAACGTGAAATGGCCAAACTGTTTTTAATCCCGACGCCTGTCGGCAACCTCGAAGACATCACTTTGCGGGCGATTCGCGTGCTGAAAGAGGTCAGCGTGATCCTGGCGGAGGACACGCGGACGTCGGCGATACTGCTGAAACACCACGGGATCTCGACCCCCCTGCTCTCGCACCACAAGTTCAACGAACACCAGCAAGTGGCGCGCGTTGCCGAGCGCGTCGCCCGCGGGGAGGACGTGGCGCTGATCAGCGACGCCGGCACTCCCGGGATCTCCGACCCCGGTTTCCTGCTCGTGCGGACGTGCGTCGAGCGGGGGATCGAGACCGAGTGTCTCCCGGGGGCCACGGCCTTTGTCCCGGCGCTGGTCAATTCGTCATTTCCTTGTGATCGTTTTTGTTTCGAGGGATTTCTCCCCCAGAAAAAGGGGCGGCAGAAAAAACTCCTCGCCCTCGCGGGGGAGGAGCGCACGCTGGTGTTCTACGAGTCTCCTTTTCGTCTGGTGAAGGCCCTGGAACAGATGGCGGAGAGCTTTGGCGCGCGACGTCGCGCTTGTGTCGCTCGCGAGATCAGCAAGATTCACGAGGAATACCGGCGCGGCCCGCTCGGCGAACTCGCCGATCATTTCCGGGCCAACGGCGTCAAGGGCGAAGTGGTGATCATCGTGGAAGGCGCGGCGGGGAAAGACGGCACTTGTTCTCGATCAACGTCATGATGATCTCCCCGAGGTCCTCGCCCATCGCGCGCGCCATCTTCGGGATGAAACTCTGGGCAGTCATGCCGGGAGTGGTGTTCACCTCCAGCATAAAAATCTCGTCGCCCCGCGTCCGGTAGTCCACGCGGACGATTCCCTCGCACCGCAGGATGTCGTAGATCATCGACGAGAGGATCTTGACGCGATCGGCCAGTTCCCCGGGAATACGCGCGGGGATGATCTCCTCGGAAAAGTCGGGATCGTATTTCGCCTGGAAGTCAAAAAACTCGTTCTTGGAAATCACCTCGGCTACCGGCATCAGCAACTCCATCTCCCCGCTCTTGACGACCCCGCAGGTGAACTCCCGGCCGTCGATAAAGCGCTCCGCGAGCGCGTAGGGGCCGTGGGCAAACGCCTTGTCCAGCGCCTCGTCCAGCTGCCCGATCTCCTTCACCTTGGAGACGCCGAAGCTCGACCCTTCCGCGTTCGGTTTCACGAAACAAGGCAGTCCCACCTCCTTGATGATCTCCTCCTTGTCATACGCCATGTCCGAGCGCAGCAGCAGCGAGTCGGGCACGTTCACGCCGAACCCCTTTAGGAACGCGTTGCACGCGTACTTGTCGAAAGTCAGCGCCGAGCAGAGCACGTCGCACCCCCCGTGCGGCACCCCCAGCATGTCGAGATACCCCTGCAGGAGGCCGTTCTCGCCGGGCGTCCCGTGGACGGTGATGTAGGCAAAGTCGAAGGCGATCCGCTCCCCTTCCCGCGAGAACGAGAAATCGTTCTTGTCCACCGGGTAGTGTCGCGCGCCCTCCTTGACGAGCCACTCCGCGCCCTTGATGATGATGAGGAACTTGTTGTACCTTTTTTCGTCCAACAGGTTGTAAACATGGTTTCCCGACCGTATGGAAACCTCGCGTTCCGGGGAATTGCCCCCGGCGATGACGGCTACATTCTTCATGATATTTTCTATTTTCGCGGTGCGAAAGTATGAAAAAAATATCCCAAATAAACGACCTCACGCGCGGCAGTGTCGGGAAGAGCGTGTGGAACATGGCCATACCGTTGATCACCGCCTCCTTCATCCAGATGGCATACAGCCTCACCGACATGTTTTGGGTAGGTCGTCTTGGGAGCGAGAGCGTGGCAGCTATCGGGGCTGCCGCTTACTTCCATTGGCTATGCAACGCGTTGTCCATGATCTGCAAGATCGGCGTCGAGGTAGCCATCTCCCAGTCCCTGGGCGCTCGCCAGCCCCTCCGCGCCCGCGTTTACGCCAACCAGGCGGCCCTTCTCGCGGGCATCCTCGCGTCCCTTTACGCCCTCTTTACCTGGCTCTCGGCCGACCGCCTGATCTCCCTGTTCCGCCTGGAGCCGTCCATCTCGGGCCAATCCGTCGCCTACCTCCGCGCCACCGTCCCGGGAATCTTCTTCCTCTTTCACAACAACGTCTTTGGCGGGATATACAACGGCCAGGGCAACAGCAAGACCCCCTTCAAAATCCTCTCCATCGGCTTCATCTGCAACATCGTCCTCGACCCCCTTTTCATCTACGGCGCGGGCCCCATCCCTCCCCTTGGCGCCACCGGAGCGGCCGTCGCCACGGTGCTCTCGCAATGCGCCGTCTTCTCCATCTTCGCCTACAAACTCTACTACAGGCGCTCGCCACTCGGCAAACTGCGACTTGTCGGGCGCTTGCGGCGACGCTTCACCGCGCGCGTCACCTCGCTCGGCTTCCCCGTCAGCCTGCAAAACGGCCTTTTCGCCCTTTTCTCCCTCGCGCTGGCCACCCTGGCTGCCCGCTGGGGACACGTCGGGGTAGCCGTGCAGAGCATTGGCGCGCAGGTGGAAGCCATCACCTGGATGACCGCCACGGGATTCTCCACGGCCCTCGCCGCCTTCGTCGGGCAGAACTTCGGCGCGCGCGACTTCGAACGCGTCCGCCGGGGCTACCGCTACACCCTCAAGCTGGCCGGGAGCGTGAGTCTTGTCGCCACCGTCGCCTTCCTTTTCTTCGGTCGCCCCATCTTCAGCATCTTCGCGCGAGAACCGGGGACGATCGACGCCGGCAACGACTACCTCCGTATTCTCGCCCTCTCGCAGCTCTTTAGCGCCATCGAGAGCGTCACCGCGGGCGCCTTCAACGGCCTCGGGAAGACCATCCCGCCGGCCATCGTCGGCATCTTCCTCAACGCCGCGCGCGTCCCGCTGGCCCACTACCTGACCACCTTCCCCGCCCTCGGGCTGAACGGCATCTGGTGGAGCATCACCCTCACGAGCATCCTGAAAGGCGTCGCGCTCGTGACATGGTACAGGAAATCACAGGGAACGCCGGAGAGAATCCCCGCCCAACCGCCTGACGATTAATCCCAGCGAAATAATCCCGGCAAATCGTTTCCGATTCACGGGGAATCTGCTTAAATTCGTTGCCCCAATACGCGGAGCAAATCAAAGTAATCATATAAAAACCAAAAAAACATGAAAGTTACAGTTGTAGGAGCGGGAAACGTCGGCGCCACGTGCGCGCACGCCATCGCGGAAAAGGAATTAGTCAACGAGGTCATCCTCCTCGACATCAAGGAGGGCCTCGCCGAGGGAAAAGCCCTCGACATGTGGCAAACGGCCCCCATCCAATCATTCGACACGCGCCTCCGGGGCGTCAGCAACGACTACGCTGCCTCGGCCGGCTCGGAAGTCGTCGTCATCACCTCCGGCGTCCCCCGCAAGCCGGGCATGAGCCGCGACGACCTGATCTCCATCAACGCGGGCATCGTCAAATCCGTCACGGAAAACATCGTCCGCTACTCGCCCGACGCCAAGATCATCATCGTCTCCAACCCCCTCGACGCGATGTGCTATCGCGCCTACCTCACCGCCGGCTTCCCATCCTCCAGGGTCTTCGGCATGGCCGGGATACTCGACGCCGCCCGCTACACCGCCTTCCTCGCCGACGAGCTAAACATCTCCCCCAAGGACATCCTGTCCGTGCTCCTCGGCGGACACGGCGACACGATGGTGCCGCTGCCCCGCTACACCACCGTCGCCGGCATCCCCGTGACACAGCTGATCGACAGCCAACGACTGGAAGCCATCATCGAACGCACGCGCGTCGGCGGGGGCGAGCTGGTCAAACTCATGGGCACCTCCGCGTGGTACGCCCCCGGGAACGCCGCCGCGCGGATGGTCGAGGCGATCATCAGGGACCAGCGGCGCGTCGTCCCCGTCTGCGCCTACCTCGACGGCGAGTACGGCATGAAAAACATCTACCTCGGCGTGCCCGTCATCCTCGGCAAAAACGGCGTCGAGAAGATCATCGAGATCCACCTCAACGCCGAAGAACAAGAACTGCTGGCGCGCTCCGCCGAGGCCGTCAAGACCGTCCTCGACGCGATCGTCCCCTGACAACAAAACAAGTAACCCCGGGAGGGGACGCGTCTCCCCTCCCCCCTAAAACCACAACACACCATGGCAAAAAAGACCTTCGTTTTAGACACCAACGTCGTGCTGCACGACTACCGTTCCATCTACAACTTCCAGGACAACGACATCGTCATCCCCATCGTCGTCCTCGAGGAACTGGACAAGTTCAAGCGGGGAAACGACCAGATCAACTTCCACGCACGCGAGTTCGCCCGCGCCCTGGACGGGATCGCCAGCCCCGAATTCTTCGACAAGGGAGCCGCCCTGGGCGAGGGACTCGGCCGCCTGTTTATCCGCACCGGCGTCCCCTTCTCCGAGAAAATGAGGCACTCCTTCCGCGAAGACATCCCCGACCACCGCATCCTCGCCGTCACCGAGTTCCTCACCGGGCAAAAGACCGGGGAGAAGGTCGTGCTCGTGACCAAGGACATCAACCTACGCATGAAAGCCCTCTCCCTCGGACTGCTGGCCGAGGACTACAAGAGCGACCAGGTCGAGGACCCCGACCGGGCCTTCAACCGTAGCATCACCACCGTCGACGACTTCCCCGCACACCTGATCGCTCGCCTCCACGAGAAAAGCGCTCTGCCCGCCGCCGAGGTCTTCCCGGGAGAGACCATCAAGGGCCACCGCTACCACGTGCTCAAAAACGGGAGCGCCTCCGTGATGGTCGCCCGCGACCCCGTCCACCAGGCCATCCGCAAGGTCGACAAGCTAAACACCTTCGGCATCTTCCCCAAGAACTCCGAACAGGCCTTCGCCCTGGACGCGCTCCTCAACCCGGACGTCTCCCTCGTGGCCATCAGCGGAAAGGCAGGCACCGGCAAAACCCTCCTGGCGCTGGCAGCCGCCCTGCAACAGCACGACAACTTCGCCCAAATATTCCTCGCCCGACCGATCGTCGCCCTCTCCAACAAAGACCTGGGATTCCTCCCCGGCGACATCAAGGAGAAGGTGAACCCCTACATGCAGCCCCTCTTCGACAACCTCGGGGTCATCCGACGCCGCTATAACGCCCACGGGCAGGAGAATCGACTGATCGACGACATGCTCAAGGACGAGCGCCTCATCATCTCCGCCCTGGCGTACATCCGCGGCCGCAGCCTCTCGAACATCTTCTTTATCGCCGACGAGGCACAAAACCTCTCCCCGCACGAGATCAAGACCATCATCACGCGCGCCGGCGAGGGCACCAAAATGGTCTTCACGGGCGACATCGACCAGATCGACTCCCCTTACCTCGACCGCCGTTCCAACGGCCTTTCCCACCTGATCTCCCGCCTTGACGGCCAGGACATCTTCGCCCACGTCCGCCTGGAGAAGGGCGAGAGAAGCCACCTCGCCGAAGTAGCCAGCGACCTCCTCTAACCCTCTCTCCCCCCGCACCCGTTGAGCGCTCCCCCGCACCCAACGGGCGCTTCCCCGCACCCGTTGAGCGCTCCCCCGCACCCAACGGGCGCTTCCCCGCACCCGTTGAGCGCTCCCCCCGCACCCAACGGGCGCTCGGTATCTTTCCGGTCCATGAGATTCCAAAGGGCCTCCCCGGGACGCACAAGCGTCGCTCATAGCCTCGCAAGCGTCGCTTGCGCCCTTGCGCGTCCTTCTTGCGCCCGCGATAGCCCTTCTTGCGCCCGCGCTAG
>JAIROI010000058.1 GCA_031257615.1 Odoribacteraceae bacterium | reverse complement strand
CGCCCAATGTGGTTAGGGCGACGCCTAATGTAGAGGTGGCGACGCCTAATGTAGAGGGGGCGACGCCGAATGTAGAGGGGGCGACGCCGAATGTTGTTGCGGCGTCGCCTAATGTAGGGGGGGCGGCGGGGCCGGGTATAGGCGCGGGAGGGCTATTTGAAGGCCTTCTCGGAGAGGCCCGGGCCGGAGAGCTTGAGGTCGTCGAAGTAGGCGGGGACGGGGCGACCGGTGAGCTTGTCGACGTACATCTTGGCGAGGTACTGCGAGAGCATGAAGCCGTGGCCGCGGAGACCGGTAAAGAGGCCAAGGTCAGGGTCGATGATGTAACGAGGCTCCGCGTAGTAGCCGCTCCAGGTGGCCTGTATGCCGGCGTTGGCCAGGGCGGGTATCCAGTCGACAAACACCTCGCTGAACAACTCGATAAATTCGCGGGTGTTCACGACCAGGGGCTTGTCCACGCGGGCGGGGTCGACGGCCGGCGAGGCGCAGCCGATCACCTGTCCGGTGCAGGCGAGTTGCTGTCCGTAGATGGCGGAGAATCCCTTGTAGAGGCGGCGGTCGATCAGCATGTCGAGATTCTCGCCGCCCTTGCCCAGCATGGGGAGGGGGCGGGTGATAAATGCCTGGTGGCGCACGGGATAGAGGTCGTGTTGTATGCCGAGGCTCTCGCAGATTTTCCCGGCGCCGGCCCCGGCGGCGTTCACGAATTGTCCCGCACGGTATTCCGCGTACCTCCCGTCGCGGTCGACGGTCAGCACCCTGTAATTTTCCCCGTCGCGCTTCGCGTCGATTACCCGGACTCCTTCCGCGATTGTTCCCCCGGCGGCCGTTCCCAGGCGGCGCAGCAGGTCGATGACCTTTCCCGGCGCGGCTTGCCAGCAGTCGTTCGTGACGAGCGCCCCGAGGTACTGACGTGCAGAGGGGTTGAAGTGTGGAGAGATCTCGGCGCGGAAGTCGTCGGGAGCGATCATCCGGGCGTTAGACCAGGCGCGGCTGGCGTCGAGCGCCCGGTAGGTTTCCTGGTCGTGGGCGAAGTTGACGTAGCGGATCGGCTTGTAGTCGATGTTCGCCAGCGCCTGGAGTTCCCTGAAGATGGCGTGGTTGCGGTCGGCGATCTCCGCCAGCTCCGGCAGGGAGAAGGCGGTGCGCCCGCCGGCGATGTTGCGCCAGGAGGAGCCGTGCCCGTCGTTCAGCAGCAGGGGTTTCAGGCCGGCCCCGGCCATGTAGCGGAAGAGGGCGCTGCCGGCCATGCCCCCGCCGGCGATCAGGACGCCGACGTCGACGCGGTGCGCGGGGTGACGGGAGACGATGACGTGCCGCTCGCCGGCCGCGGGATAGGTCTCGCTCATGTTCAACTGGTTGGAGAGCGGCGCGCGGGGGGTGGCGTCCCCTACAAGTTGCACGCCCCGCGCTCGCAGGAGCGCCCGCAGGCGGGGGATGCATCGTTTCCCGCGGCAGGGGCCCATGCCGAGGCGCGTCGCGTGCTTGACCTCGTCGATGGAGATAAAGGGGCGGTCGCCGACCAGCGGCAGGACGTCGTCCAGGGGGACGTCCTCGCAGTGACAGACGTAGCTCGCGCCGGGGACGTCCACCGGCTCGCCGGGGAGCAGGGGCCGGGGGTAGCGCGAACGGACGATGAAGCCGCGGGCGGCGAGGAGGTCGTCGCCGCGCGCGTCCAGGGCCTTGACGCGCGCGATCCTGGTTTTGTTGGGTTTGCGCATCACCTTCTCGATGATTCCCTCGCCGATCTTGCTCCCGTTGTTGTCGACGAGGTAGACCTCCTCCTGCTCGTTGACCTCGTACTCGACGGGCAGGAAGAGGACGTTTCGCTTGAGGTCGTAGCCGAAGATGGCCAGGCCGGGGCACTGGTAGACGCACTCCATGCAGCCGGTGCACTTGTCGTGGTCCACGACCGGCGCGGCCGAGGTGGCGTTTTTCGCGATTGCCCCCTGGGGGCAGGCGAAGGAGCAGGGGTTGCAGGCGAAGCCGTAGAGGCAGTCCAGCAGCGCGAAGGGACGGGCCATCCGGCGTTCCGGCCCCGGCAAGAGGGGGCTGTCCAGCACCTTGACGGGGTGTTGCTGGGAGTCGATGTACTCCCGCGAGACCGCGAGGTAGTCGCCGTAATCCAGGCGTTCGCCCATCTCCATCATGATCTCGATGGCGACCTGCTTTCCGCGGAGGACGGCGCTCGTGCCCTCTCCGATCCGGACGGCGTCCCCGGCGGCGAAGCAGCGCTCCCCGAAGACCGCTTTTCCTTTCGCGAAGAGGTGGTTGTCGGGGATCAAGCCGGTGCAGACGTTGATCGCGTCGATCCCGTCGATGACGGTCTCGGTGCCGGGGACGGGCTTGAAGTTCTCGCAACGGGCGATCACCGCTCCCGCGACGCCGGCGCGCCGGGCGTCGGGGATCGCCTTGAGCAGCACGCGGGAGGTGAGGATCGGGATGGCCAGGCGCCTTACCCTGTTGGCTTGCACGGGGAACCCTCCCTCGCGGGGCATGGCCTCGATGATCGCTTTCACGGTGGCCCCGGCCTGCATGAGCTGGTAGGAGGTCAGGTAGCCGATGTTCCCGGCGCCGATCGTGAGGACTCTTTTTCCCAGGAGGGTCAGCTCGTTGTTCATCATCTTCTGGACGACGGCGGCGGTGTATACCCCCGGCAGGTCGTCGTTCTCGAAGGCCGGCATGAAGGGTACCGCGCCGGTGGCCACGACGAGGTAGTCGGCGTCGACGTAGAAGATGGAGTCGTCATCGAGGCGCTTTACCGCTACCCGCTTTCCCTCGAGGATGTCCCAGACGGTCGCGTTCAGGTAGATTCCCGACGTTTCCCCGGCCAGGGATCTGGCGATGTCGAAGCCGCGCATGCCCCCGAAGCGCTTCTCTTTCTCGAAGAAAAAGAACTGGTGGGTCTGCATGTTGAATTGCCCCCCTACCTTGTCGTTGTTGTCGATGACGATCGCGTCAACGCCCCGTTTTTCGAACTCCTCGCGGGCGGCCAGGCCCGCCGGTCCCGCCCCGATGATGACGACCCGCGCGTGCAGGATCTGCCGCGGGGAGGGGGCCGGCCTCTCGCCCGGGGCGATCATCTCTCCCGGCCGTATCTCCCGTACCTCCCTCACCCCGTCGACCTTGGTCATGCAGACGCGCCTGACCCTGCCGTCGACGAGCATCTCGCAGGCGCCGCACTTGCCGATGCCGCACGCCAGGGAACGGGGGCGGCCCTGGGGACTGTGGCCGTGCGCGGGGAAGCCGGCCTGGTGCAGGGCGGCGGCGATGGTGAAGCCGCGCTCTCCTTCTATCTCCGCGCCGTTGAAGGTGAAGCGGGTCAGTTCCCGGGAGGGAACGTCCAGTATGGGATGTTGTTTGATCTTTTGCATGTGACGTTTTTTAAAGGTTTTTCTAAAGCGTGCGCGATGTTACCTGATCCGGGCATAAAAAAAACTGACTTTCGTCAGTTTCCTTCCTTCTTGCTTGAAAACAGGGGGGCTACCCCCGGCTGAAAGTGAAGTAGCCCTCGATCTCTTGCTCGTCCTTGCTCAGCCCGATGATCGTGTTCTCGTCCACCAGGAGGCCGAACCAGTGGTCCAGCTTGTACTCTATCGCGCGTTCAGCGTGAATCACGTCTGCCTCGGTCGCTTCCAGGCGTACCTTCTTCCCGTCCAGCGTTCCCGATAGCTGCTCCTGCATCATGAATGACTCCCCGTTATCCGCTCGATCCATGAAGATGATCTTCCCCGACAGCCGCGCGCCCTCTTGTCTCAGGGTCATTTCCCCGGTTGATTTACCGCGCTCGTACTCCTCCCGGTACAGCCACTTGCCTGACAAATCTTCCATCTACGACCTCCTTTCTTCGATCTTTGCCTCTTGCCACAGGGCCTCCATCTCCTCGAGAGAGAGCGTCGACAGGGGACGGCCGGCGGCGCGCGCCCGATCCTCGATGTGAGCGAAACGACGGATAAACTTCCGGTTGGCCCGCTCCAGGGCGTTCTCCGGGTTGACGTCGTGGAGACGGGCGGCGTTGATGACGGCAAAAAGAAAGTCGCCGAACTCCTCCTCCGCGCGCTCGCGGTCGCCGCGCTCCACCTCCTCTTGCAGCTCCCTCGCTTCCTCCCATACCTTCTCCCAGACGTCTCCCGGCCGCTTCCAGTCGAACCCCGCGCCCCGCGCCTTGTCCTGTATCCGGTAGGCCTTGATCATCGCCGGGAGGGCGGACGGCACCCCCTCCAACACCCGCTCGCGTCCCTTCTCCTTTAACTTCAGCTGCTCCCAGTTGCGGCTCACGTCGCGCTCGTCGGCCACCTGCACCTCGCCGTAGACGTGCGGGTGACGGTAGCGCAACTTCTCGCAGATGCCCTCCAGCACGCCGGCAATGTCGAACGCGCCGGACTCCTCGGCGATGCGCGCGTAAAAGACCACGTGCATGATCAGGTCGCCTAACTCCTTTTTTACCTCCTGCAGGTCGCCGCGCGCCACGGCGTCCCCCAACTCGTATACCTCTTCCACGGTCAGCGATCGCAACGACTCCAGGGTCTGCTTCCTGTCCCAGGGGCACGCCGCGCGCAACGTGTCAATGATCTCCACCAGGTCGGCGAAGGCCTCTTTTCGTTTCTCTGTATCTCCGGTCATATCCATGTTTATTTTGAACGAGCGAATTTTCGCGTCTCCGCATTTATTACTACTTTGGCGGGCAAAAGTAAGCGTTTTATTTCAAGTTTCATGATGGAGAGAAGAATAACGATTGGAGAGATAGACCCCGTTGAGTTCTATGGCATTAATGACGCGAAGCTGACCGCCCTCAAGGAGTTTTTCCCCAAACTGAAAGTCACCGCCCGCGGCAACGAGATCATCGCGCGAGGCGAGGAAAAGGAACTGGAACTGCTGCACGAGAAGGTGAATGCCCTCCTCGAACATTATAACAGGTATAATGTCCTCACCGTGGCCAACCTGAAACGACTCGTGCTCGAGGACGAGGCCGTCGAGGACCCGGAAGATCCCGCCTCGATTATCCTCTTCGGGAACGGCGGGAAAATCGTCCGGGCGCGTACCCCCAACCAACGCGCGCTCCTGGAAATGGCCAGGATGAACGACCTTCTCTTCGCCACCGGGCCGGCAGGATCAGGGAAAACGTACACGGCCATCGCTCTTGCCGTGAGAGCCTTGCGGGACAAGGAGGTCAAGCGCATCATCCTGAGCCGCCCCGTCGTCGAGGCCGGGGAAAACCTCGGCTTCCTCCCCGGGGACATGAAGGAGAAGGTGGATCCCTACCTGCAACCGCTTTATGACGCGCTCGCCGACATGATCCCGCCGCGCAAGCTGGTCGATTACATGGAAAATAATACCATCCAGATCGCGCCCCTCGCCTACATGCGAGGAAGGACGCTGAATAACGCGTTCGTGATCCTCGACGAGGCACAGAATACCACCCGCAACCAGCTGAAGATGTTCCTGACGCGCATGGGCGCGAGCGCCAAGTTCGTCGTCACCGGCGACGCGAGCCAGATCGACCTGCCCAGGCACGCGGACTCCGGCCTGACACACGCCCGCCACCTCCTCGCGGGCATCCCCGGCGTCGCCTTCGTCGAGTTTGACGCGGGAGACATCGTCCGCCACCGGCTCGTCAAGGAGATCGTTAACGCGTATGCCAGGGAACAGTAAACACGTATTTAAATTTATAATCCTATGAATGCTATTCTAAAAACAGACTTCAACTTCCCCGGACAAAAGGGACGCTACGTCGGGAAAGTCCGCGACGTGTATAACATCAATGACAAGTACCTCGTGATGGTCGCCACCGACCGCATCTCCGCCTTCGACGTCGTGCTGCCAAAGGGTATCCCCTACAAGGGACAGGTGCTTAACCAGATCGCGGCAAACTTCCTCTGCTCCGCCGAGAAGATATTGCCGACCTGGAAGATCGTCGTGCCCGACCCGATGGTCACGATCGGGCACCTCTGCGAACCGCTCAAGGTGGAGATGGTCATCCGGGGATACCTCGCCGGACACGCCTGGAGGGAGTACCAGGAAGGAAAACGAACCATCTGCGGAGAAATCATGCCCGACGGGATGGTCGAGAATCAGGCCTTCCCCCACCCCATCATCACCCCAACAACCAAGGCCGACCAGGGACACGACCTGGATATCTCTAAGGAGGAGATCATCGACTCCGGGCTGGTGAGCGCGCGGGATTACGAGATCGTCGAACGCTATACCCGCGCGCTCTTTGAACAAGGCGCGAAGATCGCCGCCCGACGTAAGCTGATCCTCGTGGACACGAAGTACGAGTTCGGGAAGAAAAACGGACAGATTTACCTGATCGACGAGGTGCACACGCCCGACTCTTCCCGCTATTTCCACGCCCCGGGCTACAGCAGGAGGCTCGCGCGGGGAGAGAAACAACGACAGCTCTCCAAGGAGTTCGTGCGCGAGTGGCTCATGGAAAACGGCTTCCAGGGGAAACGGGGACAGCGCGTGCCCGAGATGACCCCGGAGATCGTCGAGAGTATCTCCGAACGCTACATCGAATTGTTCGAGCACATCACCGGGATTCCTTTCGTCAGGGTCAGTAGCGAGCAAGCCCTCGAGCGTATCGACAGGAACGTCGCGCAATTCCTGAATAACAACCGATAGTAAAGAGAACACCAAGAGGCCGCGAGGAGAATTCTTTTCCTCGCGGCCCTCTTTATTTATGCCCTCGAAGAACTTGGTTTGAGCTTTTTGCTACAGTAACCTGGGTTCGATCTAAGAAACGGATGATTGATCGGTATCGCGGAGTGTCCTCGCATCGTACACCCCGCGTAGGGTGTCTACCGTGTACACGGTAAGGTGTCTACCGTGTACGCGGAAGGTTCTGCCAAGTGCAATGATTGATTCGATCGGAGGAGGATTGTCTGTCGGGAAATAAAAAAGGGCGGGGTTGCCCCCGCCCGGCTACCGCCGCGGTGTTAAACGCGGCGACGAGTGATCGTCTGCTCGCGGTCCGCCCCCACGGACACTACTCGAACAGGTAGCCCAAGTCTTTCTTCAAGGAAGTCCAGGTAATGATTCAAGGCCGGGGGGAAGTCGCGCTCCGAGGAGATACGCGTCAGGTCGGTCTTCCAGCCCGGCAGTTCTTCGTAGACCGGCTCGACGTTTTCGTCGATCTCGAAGGGGAAGTCGCTGGTTTCTTCCCCGTTGATCCGGTAGGAGGTGCATACCTTGATGGTATCGAAGTCGTCGAGGACGTCGCTTTTCATCATGACGAGCCTGGTGACGCCGTTGAGACGGATGGCGTAACGAAGGGCGACGAGGTCGAGCCACCCGCAACGGCGGCGACGGCCAGTGACGGAGCCGAACTCGCGGCCGATCTCGCAGAGTTTGTCTCCCGTCGCGTCTTTCAGTTCGGTAGGGAAGGGGCCGCTGCCGACGCGCGTGCAGTATGCCTTGAATATCCCGATGACCTCGCCGATTTTTCCGGGGGCGATTCCCAGGCCGGTGCATGCCCCGGCACAGACGGTGTTGGAGGAGGTCACGAAGGGATAAGAGCCGAAGTCGACGTCCAGCAGGGTGCCTTGCGCGCCCTCGGCCAGGATGTTTTTTCCTTCGTCGAGGAGGTTGTTGATGAAGTGTTCGCTGTCGACGAGGCGGAAGCGTTTCAGGTATTCGACGCCCTGCCACCATTCCTGTTCGACGTCGGGGGGGACGGTCGGGTGGGCGAGGGCGGCGAGTTGTATCTCGTGCTTGGCCTTGGCGTTGTTGTATTTTCTTTCGAAATCGCTGAGGATGTCTCCCACGCGGAGTCCGTTTCTGGCGATCTTGTCGGTGTAGGCCGGGCCGATGCCCTTGCCGGTGGTTCCGACGCGGGCGTCTCCCTTGGCGATTTCGTTCGCGGCGTCGAGCAGCCTGTGGGTGGGGAGTATGAGGTGGGCTTTCTTGGAGATGTACAGTTTGTCTTCCAGGCGGCGTCCGGCGGCGGCGAGGGCCTCGGCCTCGGCCTTGAAGAGGGCGGGATCGAGGACGACCCCGTTGCCGATGATGTTGATCTTGTTTCCCTGGAATATTCCGGAGGGGATGGAGCGCAGGATGTATTTTTGCCCGTCAAACTCGAGGGTGTGTCCGGCGTTCGGTCCTCCCTGGAATCGGGTGACGACATCGTAGGCCGGCGTCAGGACGTCGACGATTTTTCCTTTTCCCTCGTCTCCCCACTGTAGTCCCAGGAGTACGTCTACTTTCATGTTTATAAGGTATTATTTGATTGTTGTTCTTTTGTTTTTTTGCATTCGCGACAGATGCCGTGTATGTAGAGGAGGTGGTGGTGGACGGCGAAGTCGTGCCTGTCCCCGACGTGTTTGACGATCTCCTCGAGCCGGGGTTCGATGAATTCTTCGACTTTCCCACATATTTTGCAAACGAGGTGCTCGTGTCTTTTGTTGTTGTAGAGTTTCTCGTATTGCGCGATGTTGTTCCCGAACTGGTGTTTGATGACGAGTTTGCTTTCCAGGAGGAGGTCTATGGTGTTGTAGAGGGTGGCGCGGCTGACGCGGTAGTGTTTGTTTTTCATGGCCAGGTAGAGGGAGTCGATGTCGAAGTGTCCCTCGTAGGAGTAGATTTCGTCCAGGATGGCGTATCGTTCGGGTGTTTTCCTGTGCCCCTTTTGCTGGAGGTAGGAGGTGAAGAGTTCTTTGACGGTTTGCTTTATTGTTTCCATGGCGTCGACGAATGTTTTTTTTGAAGACTTCGCTAAGGTACGATAAAATGCGTTGAGGTTACTGTTTTCGGGAGGGATTTTCGGTTGTTTCGATGTTTTCGATCCGGGTGACTTTTTTGACCCCGCTCAGGGTGGCGATTTTTGCCATGAGGTTGTTGAGGTCGGTGGTGTTGTGGACATCGAGCAGTATGGTGCCGTCGAAGAGTCCGTCGCGGGTGTCGAAGCGGATGGATCGCATGTTAACGTTGCTCTCCTTGGAGATGACGCGGGTGACTTCGCTGGCGATGCCGATGTTGTCGATGCCTCTGAGGTGTACCGCGGCGAGGAAGGATTCGACGTTGGATTTGGCCCATGGTACATTGGTGATGATACGGTGTCCGCGGCTCGCCATGAGACGGATGGCTTCCTTGCACGTGCGCTTGTGGACGACGGTTTCCCCGTTGATGTCGAAGGCGACCACTGTGTCGCCGGGGATGGGATTGCAGTCGGTGGCGATGACGACGGTGGGATCGTTTTTGACGTCCTGCCCGGCGGGGGCGTTTTTTTGCTCCCTGTTTTCGTCGGTTGTTGGTTTCGCGACTGCCTCGCGAGGCCCTGCCGACTGTAATCCAAAGTATCGCATGAGTCTATTTCCGATGAGGGCCTTGCGGAGTTGCTCTTGGGAGATTTGTTGCTTGTAGAGCGCCAGGTAGAGGGCGTCCTTGTCGGTCAGTCCCAGGCGGTGGAGCGTCCTGTCGAGCTGTCCTTGTGTCGGGACGAGGTTGTTTTTCTGCAGGAGGTCTTCGTAGATCTGGAGTCCCTGTCGCGTTTGCTCCTTGCGCTCCTCGCGGAGGGCCGCCATGATGTGTTGCCTGGCTTTCGCCGTGACGATGAATTTTACCCATTCCGCGTTGGGGACTTGCTTCTCGCCGGTGAGTATTTCGACCCGGTCGCCATCCTGCAAGGGGTGGCTGACCGGCTCTAAATTGTTGTTTACTTTTGCCCCGATGCACCTGTCCCCGAGTTCCGAGTGTATCGCGTAGGCGGAGTCGAGGACGCAGGCTCCCTTGGGGAGGATTTTCTTGTCTCCTTTCGGGGTGTAGACATGTATTTCTTTGGTGAAGAGGCTTAGCTTGATGTTGTCGAGTAGCTCCAGGGGGCCGGTGGAGTCTGCCCGTTCCAGCATTTCCCTGATGTCGACGAGCCATTT
>JAIROI010000010.1 GCA_031257615.1 Odoribacteraceae bacterium | reverse complement strand
TGTAGTTGTCGGGGGTGGCCGTGGCGCTGGAGGAGGCCGGGGGGGGGGCGCGGGTCGATTCGCTGGCGCGGGGGATGGGGTACGAGGTGAGGACGCTGGAGGAGATTGCCCCGGGGGTGTTCGACTGGCTGGAGTTGCTGGACATGAACGTGTGGATTATACTTGTGTTGCTGGTGACCGTGGCCGGTTTTAACATGGCATCGGGGTTGCTGATCCTGATCCTGGACAAGAGCGCGATGATCGGCACGTTGAAGGCGCTTGGTTGCAGGGACGTTTCCTTGCAGGTGCTTTTTCTTCGCGTGGCGGCGGGGCTGGTGGGGCGGGGGATGCTGTGGGGGAACGCGCTGGCGGGGGTGCTGGCGGGGGTGCAGGTTTGTTTCGAGGTGGTGACGCTGGACGCGGAGGTGTATTACATGAGCACGGTGCCGCTTTCCGTTAACGCGTGGGACGTGTTGGCGCTTAACGCGGGGGTGATGGTGGTGACGGTGTTGATGCTGGTGGCGCCGACTTTTCTGGCGTCGCGCGCGGATCCGGTTCGTTCCATGAAATTCGAGTGAGATGAAGGGCTGGCGGGAGATGACGAACGCCCGGCGGGCGGGGATTCTGGGGACGGTGTGCTTCCACTTGCTGGCGGCGATCGCGGTGGTGGGGCTGAATATTTCCCGCGAGACGGTGCACGAGGGGATGGAGATCGCGGTGGAGACTCCCGTCGAGGAGGCGGCGCCCCGGGAGGCGCGAGGCGAGGAGGGGGGGGAGGAGTTGTCGCGCTCGATTGCCGTGAACGAGGAGATCGCGGCGGGGCGGGGCGAGGACGCGGAGCGGGAGATAGAGCGGTATATCGCCGGGATACGGGAGGAGCTGCGGGAGGAGGCGCGGGACGGGCGGTATGCCGCGAGGAAGGACGAGCGACGCGAGGCGGATAGCCTGCAGGCGCTGGAGGCAAGGAGACAACGGGCGCTGGACTCGCTGCAGTCGGCGGCGTACGGGGGGGAGAGTAGCGTGACGTACCGGCTCGCGGGGAGGTTCAAGGTATTCTTGCCGGTGCCGGTCTTCCGGTGCGAGTTTGGCGGGACGGTGGTCGTGTCTATCGCGGTTAACCCGCGCGGGGAGGTGGTGAAGGCGGAGGTGGTGGACAAGGAGTCGAAGGATGACGCCTGCCTCCGGGAGGTGGCCGCGGAGGCCGCGAGGCATTCCCGCTTTAACGCGGAGGAGAAGGCGCCGGCGCGACAGGCGGGGACAATCACTTATCATTTCGTGAAGCAATGAGAGGGTGGCTTTCCTCGCTCGTCTCCCTGCTCTACCCTCCCTCGTGCGCGGTGTGCGGGGAGGTGCTGGTGGCGGGCGAGGAGTTTATCTGCACGCGATGTCGCCACGACTTGCCCCACGATCGGGGGGAGCACGGGGATTTGGAGTTGAAGTTCGCCGGGGCGTGCCGGATTACCCCGATGTACGCGCTCCTTCGCTACCGCAGGAAAAGCCCGTTCAGGCTGCTGGTGCTTAAAATGAAATACCGCGGGAACAGGAAGTTGGGGGTTTTCCTGGGGAAGATGATCGGCGAGCGGATCAAGGGGAAGTTCGCGGCGGAGATGATCGTCCCCGTCCCGTTGCACCCGAAGCGGCAGCGGCAACGCGGCTTCAACCAGTCCGCCCTGCTGGCGTCGGGGATCGCCCCGGTGGTGCATCTCCCGGTGCGGGAGGACGTGATCCGGCGGGTCGTCAACAATCGCTCCCAGACGGGTCTAAGCCCCGGCGAGCGAGCGAGGAACGCGGAGCGGCTCTTCGAGGTGACCGCGCGGGAGGCGCTGGAGGGGAAGCACGTGATGCTGGTGGACGACGTGGTGACGACCGGTTCGACGATCACCGATTGCCTGCGGGCGCTGGGGAGCGTGCCGGGGATACGGGTGAGCGTGGTGTGCCTGTCGCGCGCCGGCTTGTCGTGAAATAAAAGGGTGTTTCCTTCATTAGTAACGCGAAAACCTCTAATTTTGCCCGCGTTTTAGAAAGATCACATCATAAAATCAAGCTATGGCAAACAATGTACACGCGAAGCTCTTCTCCGAGTTCCCCCCGACCCCGGCGCGGGAATGGAAAGAGAAGGTGATCGCGGACCTGAAAGGGGCCGACTTCGACAAGAAACTCGTGTGGAGAACCAACGAGGGCTTTAACGTGCAACCCATGTACCGGCGGGAAGACCTCCTGGAGGTGCAGCACCTGGGGACGTTCCCCGGCGAGTTCCCCTACGTGAGGGGCAACAAGAAAGAGAATAACGACTGGTTCGTGCGCCAGGATATCCGGGTGGAGGATGCCGCGAGCGCTAACCGGAAGGCGCTGGAGGTGCTGAACAGGGGCGCGGACTCGCTGGGCTTCGCGATCTCGTCGGGGGCCGACTTCTCGAAGCAGGAGATGCGCGCGCTGCTGGAGGGGATATGCCTGGAGTGCATCGAGATGAACTTCGTCGTCGGGCGGGGCAAGGTGCGCGTGCTGCAACTCTTCCGGGAGGTCGTCGACGAGAAAGGCCTCGACCCGGCCGCGCTGCGAGGGGGTATCAACATCGATCCCATCGGCAAACTGATGCTGGAGGGCAAGTGGAACAATCCCCGCCCCTTCGAACTGGTGAAGGAGGCGATCGCGGGAAGCGCCGCGATGCCGGACTTCAAGGTCGTCGAGGTGAGCGGCTACATCTTCAATAACTCCGGCTCCTCCGTCGCGCAGGAACTGGGCTTTAGCCTCGCCGCCGGGGTGGAGTACCTCGATCGCCTCACCGACCTGGGACTGACGGTCGAGGAGATCGCGCCGAGGCTGCGCTTTCACTTCGCCACCGGCTCCAAGTACTTCATGGAGATCGCCAAGTTGCG
Source organism: Odoribacteraceae bacterium (assembly GCA_031257615.1). Lineage (GTDB taxonomy): Bacteria > Bacteroidota > Bacteroidia > Bacteroidales > Marinifilaceae > JAIRKS01. Next base: position 13,931 of record JAIROI010000010.1, on the reverse strand, counting down.
GGCAGCGCGGCTCCTCTGGGCGCGCATCGCGAAGGCCTACGGGACGGAGGATCGCTTCTGCCGGATGAATATCCACGCGGAGACCTCCGAGTGGAACAAGACGCTCTACGATCCCAACGTGAACATGTTGCGCACGCAGACCGAGGCCATGTCCGCTGTCCTCGGCGGCGTGGATTCGTTCACCGTGCACCCCTACGACTACGCGTACGAGTGCTGCCCGTCGGAACTGGGCGAACGGGTGGCGCGCAACCAGCAGCTGCTGCTGAAGGAGGAGTCGCACTTCGGGAAGATCGTCGACCCGGCAGGCGGCTCGTATTATATAGAGGAGCTTACGCGCCTCATCGCCGAGGCAGCGTGGAAGCTCTTCCTCGACGCGCAGGAACGGGGAGGATTCGCGAAGGCGCTGGAGGAAGGGTTCGTGCAGGCCGCCGTGAACGCGACCGCACGCAAGCGCGACCTCGATATCGTGAACCGCAAGGAGAATTTCCTCGGGACAAACCAGTACCCGAACTTTAACGAGGTCATCGACGCGCCCCCCTGCGATTGCGTCCTCGAACCGGAAGACGCCACGGCGCCGGACGCCGTCATCGAAACCCTGAAGCCCTACCGGGGAACGCAGCCCTTCGAGGCCGCCCGCCTGAAGACCGACCTCCGCGCCAAGGCCGCGGGCCGACGGCCGGTGGTCTACATGTTCCCGATGGGCAGCCTGGCCATGCGCAAGGCCCGGGCGCAGTTCGCCTGCAACTTCTTCGCCTGCGCCGGCTTCCAGGTCATCGACAACAACGGCTTCAAGACCGTCGAAGAAGGCGCGCGGGCGTGCAGGGAGAATAAGGCCGACATCGTGGTGGTGTGCAGCTCCGACGAGGAGTACGAGACCCTCGTCCCGCAGATCAACGCGGCCCTGGCAGGAGACGCGATCGTCGTCGTCGCCGGAAACCCGGAGTGCCGGCCGAGGCTGGAGGCAGAGGGCGTCACGCGCTTTATCCACGTGCGGAGCAACCTCCTCGAAGAACTAAAGAAATACCAAACCGAACTGAAGATATCATGAAACCCGACTTCAAGCACTTAAATATACCGCCCTCGACAGCCATAAAGAGCGCCGGGGAGTGGGAACAAGAAAACGGGATCGCCAAGAACTGGATGACGCCCGAGTTGATACCCGTCAAGCCCGTCTACACCCCCGCCGATCTCGAGGGGATGGAGCACCTCGACTACGTGGCCGGCATCCCCCCCTACCTCCGCGGCCCCTACACCGGCATGTACCCGATGCGCCCCTGGACCATCCGCCAATACGCCGGCTTCTCCACCGCCGAGGAGTCCAACGCCTTCTACCGCCGTAACCTCGCCGCCGGACAGAAGGGCCTCTCCGTGGCCTTCGACCTGGCCACGCACCGCGGATACGACTCCGACCACCCCCGCGTGATCGGCGACGTGGGAAAGGCAGGCGTGGCCGTCGACTCGATCCTCGACATGAAGATCCTCTTCGACCAGATCCCCCTCGACAAAATGTCCGTCTCCATGACCATGAACGGAGCCGTCCTCCCCGTCCTCGCCTTCTACATCGTTGCCGGCCTGGAGCAGGGCGCCTCCCTCGACCAGCTCTCCGGCACCATACAGAACGACATCCTGAAGGAGTTCATGGTGCGGAACACCTACATCTACCCCCCCGGCTTCTCCATGAAGATCATCGCCGACATCTTCGAGTACACCTCCAAGAACATGCCCAAGTTCAACTCCATCTCCATCTCCGGCTACCACATGCAGGAGGCCGGCGCCACCGCCGACATCGAGCTGGCATACACCCTCGCCGACGGGCTGGAATACCTCCGAGCCGGGGTCAACGCCGGGATGGACATCGACGCCTTCGCCCCGCGCCTCTCCTTCTTCTGGGCCATCGGCATGAACCACTTCATGGAGATCGCCAAAATGAGGGCAGGAAGGCTGCTCTGGTCAAAGATCGTGAAGCAATTCAACCCCAAAAATCCCAAGTCGCTCGCCCTGCGGACGCACAGCCAGACCTCCGGATGGTCGCTCACCGAGCAGGATCCCTTCAACAACGTCGGGCGCACCTGCATCGAGGCCATGGGGGCGGCCCTCGGACACACGCAGAGCCTCCACACCAACGCCCTCGACGAGGCCATCGCACTCCCCACCGACTTCTCCGCCCGCATCGCCCGCAACACCCAGATATACATCCAGGACGAAACCACCGTCGACTACGCCATCGACCCCTGGGGTGGCTCCTACTACGTCGAAAGCCTCACCAGAGACCTGGTCGAGAAGGCCTGGGCGCACATCCAGGAGGTCGAGGCCCTCGGGGGCATGGCCAAGGCCATCGAGTCCGGCATCCCCAAGCTACGCATCGAGGAGGCGGCCGCGCGCACCCAGGCCCGCATCGACAGCGGCGCGCAGGTCATCGTCGGCACCAACAAGTATCGCCTCGAGAAGGAAGACCCCATCGACATCCTCGAGGTCGACAACACTGCCGTGCGAGAGGCCCAAGTCAAGAGGCTGCAGGAGTTGAAAGCCAACCGCGACGCCGCCCGCGTCGAGAAAGCCCTCGAGGCCATCACCCGCTGTGCCGAGACCGGCCAGGGAAACCTCCTGGAGCTGGCCGTCGACGCCGCCAAGGAAAGAGCATCCCTCGGCGAAATATCCCTCGCCTGTGAAAAAATATGTGGACGTTACAAAGCAGTTATCAGAACCGTGAGTGGAGTATATTCCAACGTGGCCGGAGAAGACGCGGACTTTAAAAAGGCCAAGGAGTTAGCAGACCGTTTCGCCGAGCTGACGGGACGCAGGCCGCGCATCATGATCGCTAAAATGGGACAAGACGGGCACGACCGCGGCGCCAAAGTCGTCGCCACCGGCTACGCCGACCTCGGATTCGACGTCGACATGGGGCCGCTCTTCCAAACGCCGGAGGAGACCGCCCGGCAGGCCGTCGAAAACGACGTACACGTGGTCGGCGTCTCCTCGCTGGCTGCCGGGCACAAAACCCTCGTGCCCGCCGTCGTCGCCGAGCTAAAGAAGCTGGGACGGGAGGACATCCTGGTCTACGTCGGGGGCGTCATCCCCCACCAGGACTACGGCTTCCTCTTCGACGCGGGGGCCATCGCCGTCTTCGGGCCGGGAACAAAGGTGCCGGCAAGCGCCATTCAAGTCCTGGAAATACTCATACAGCTGGCCCGGAAGTAAGAATCCGGAAACACTATATATATTTCGAGTTCTTCTCCCGGGAGTTTCTCCAGAAGTGGAGACAGGCCCCTCGAGTCATGCTCGTTAGCTACCGTGGTGTGCACGGCAAGAATCAGCCCGTTATCATCCACCGCGTCATGATGCTTGAAGCCGAAGATGATCTTGCCGTCCTTCTTTAACCAGCGCCCCTCGCTATCTACCCCTTTCCCCTGTTGCTTCTTCAACAGGGCTGTCTATTCACGTTCTTCTTCATCAGCGACATCGTCTTCGTGACGATCTTTAGCTATTTCGTACGTGATCTTTCCCTTGGGTTTACGCGGGCTCAGACTAGCGCGGGCACGAGCAGGACGTGCTCGCCCCGGGAAACCCCTTCCACTTTTTTTCTCGTTCGTGTAAGGAACACGCGGCGTTCGCGCGTCTTCCCTAAAAAAGCATGGAGAAACATATAGATATCGACCGGTTGCTCGTAGACTATCGCGATGGCAACCTCTCGCGAGAGGCCCGCGAGGAACTGCGCGCGTGGGCGAAACTGTCCCCCGCGAACCGCCAACTGCTGGAATTGCTCGACGACGCGTCGGGCACGCGCGAGGAACTCGCGGAGATATACGAGCACGACAAAGAGGGAGCGTGGAAAAAGATCCAGGCGGCCGCGCACGCGAGAGATCGGAGACGTTTCCGGCGATTCGCGACACGCGGGATAGCAGCCGCGGTGCTCCTGGCAGCGATCGGGCTACTCCTCCTGACGCGCGACGGGGAGAACCGCGAGGGTCTGTTCTCCGGAGTCATCGCCCCGGGATCCAGTCGCGCGTACCTTCGGCTGTCGGACGGGAGCGAGATCGGCATTGGCGGCGCAGAGGGAGTGATGCGCCTCTCGGAGCGCGATTGCACGCGGATCGAGGCGCGCGAGGAGGTCATTGTCTTCGACGCAGACGAATCCCGCGGTTGCACCCCGGTGCAGAGCGAGATTATCGTTCCGCAGGGGGGTGAATTTTCCCTGGTCTTGAGCGACGGGAGTCGCGTATGGCTCAACTCCGGTTCGAGTATCCGTTTCCCCTCGCGCTTTTCCCGGGACGCGCGCGAGGTAAGCCTCTCCGGCGAGGCCTACTTCGAGGTATCCCCCGACGCGGGGAGACCCTTCGCGGTGGAGGTGCGCGGTGAACGCGTGACGGTGCTTGGCACCTCGTTTAACATCTCGGCCTACGACGACGACGAGAAAGTCATCACCACCCTGGTGACAGGAAGTATCCTCCTGGAGACAGGCAAGGAACGGTTGCGACTACTCCCCGGCCAGCAAGCGCGCCTCGCGCCGTCGACGGGGAAAATCTCCCTGCACGAGGTGGACGCCACCGCCTACATCGCCTGGACGCGCGGGGCCTTCGTCTTCTTCGACGAGAGCGTCGCGGGCATCTGCCGCATCCTCTCCCGGTGGTATCGCGTGGAGATCGACGCCACCGCCCCCGGCCTGGAGGCGCTCCGCTACTCCGGTATCATCAAGAGGGAGGAGACTTTCAACAAGGTCGCCGAGTTTCTCGACGACACGGATGAAATCATCTTCGTCGAGCGAGCTGGGAAAGTGATCGTGTTACCGAAATAACATGACCGGGCGAGAATGGCCCGGAAGAAATGAAGTCAACATCAAATTATACCTGAATTGCACATGAAAAACACCATCTTCTCTCACGGACGCGGGGTACTCTTGTTGTCCCTCGTTCTCCTGGCCCGCGTGCCGCTCTCCGCCCGCGAGCAGGCGCTGTCCCCCCCGGCGCAGACCATCAGCGTGAACTTCGACGGGGCAACCCTCGAGGAAGTGCTTCTCTTTCTCAAGCACGAGGCCGGCTACTACGTGCTCTACAATAGCCAAACGGTGAAGGGCGTGACAGGCATCACCCTCCGCGAGACCAACACCACGGTGGAAAATGTCCTGAAAGCATGCCTGCAGGACACGCACCTCTCCTACGCGATCAACGAAAACAGGATCGTGCTGAAGAATAAACAGGATATCTTCGTCGCTCCGCAGCCAAGAACGCGACAAGTAAAAGGTAAGGTGACCAATGCGAAGAGCGGGGAAGCGCTGGCGGGAGCAACCATCCACGTCAAGGGCGCCGCGGCGGGCGCCGTGTCGGGGGAAGACGGGCGCTACACCCTCTCGTTCGCGGGTGAGGAGGGGGCGATCCTGCTCTTTTCGTTCATGGGAATGACTCCCCGCGAGATCGCGTACAGCGGCCAGGAGACCATCGACGTCGCGCTCGTCGAGCGGGTGACGGACCTCGCAGGAGTGGTCGTGAGCACCGGCTACCAGCTGATCGACAAGCGGGAGTCCGCCTCCTCCGTCTTCACGATTAAAGGAGAGGAGGTGCTCGCGAGCCACGCAACCTCGATCGACAACATGCTCCAGGGGAAGATCCCCGGCATGATGGTGCTCAACTCCACCTCCACCCCGGGGGCGTCCCCCGTCGTGCGCGTGCGGGGAACCTCCACCATCTCCGGGAATCGCGAACCGCTGTGGGTGATCGACGGCATGATCCTCGACGACCCCGTCCCGATTCCCACCGAGGAGCTGAATAACCTGGACAATGTGAACCTCGTGGGGAACGCCATATCGGGCGTCAACCCGATGGACATCGAGGACATTAACGTGCTCAAGGATGCCTCGGCAACGGCTATTTACGGCACGCGCGCCGCAAACGGCGTGATCGTCATCACCACCCGCCGCGGGCGAGCAGGCGCCACCAGCGTGAATTACTCCGGATCGTTTACCGCGACGGAGCGCCCAAGCTACAAGAAGCTGCACCGGATGAACTCCATGGAACGCGTCGCCGTGTCGAAGGAGATCGAACAACGCGCGCTGGCATACGGGTTCCCCCCGGCAAGGGTCGGCTACGAGGGACTGCTCATGGATTATTACGACAGAAAATTGACCACGGAGGAGTTCCTGCAAAGGACATGCGACCTGGAAAACATGAACACGGACTGGTTCGATATCATCTTCCACACGGCCCTTTCCCATAAACACAATGTCTCCATCTCCGGGGCAAACGATAAGCTGAATTATTACTTCTCCGCAGCCTACTCGAACGCGAACTCGAACGTGAAGGAGAACGACGTGAAGTTGTATAACGTCATGATGAAGATGGAGTATTCCCTTAACCCAAAGTGGAAAGCCTTCGTGCAATTGCTGGCAGACATGTCGAAAAAGAGATACCACCACTCGAGCCTCAATGCCTACCAGTATGCCTACGAGACCTCGCGGGCCATCCCGGCGTACGACGAGACGGGAGCGCCTGCCTTCTATAACAAGGTGCAGGGGTATAGCAACCAGCCGCTGATCTTTAACTTCGTCCACGAGACCCGGAACTCGGGACGTCTGTTGAACAGCAATAACGTTCACTTCAACACCAGCGTCGAATGGCGGCCGGTGGAGGGACTGCGCGCCACGGGCACCCTGAACGTCGGCATCGCGAACACGGCCGACAAGGAGTGGTTCAGCGAGAACACCTACCGGGCCGCCACCCTGCGCATGGTCAATTACGGACAACCTCTCCCGACAGACCAGAACTACCGGGAGGGATATATCTCCCTGCCCTACGGGGGAGAGTTGAAGAACGACAACACGCGCAACCTCTCCTACACGCTCCGCGGACAACTTGACTACAACAAGCTGTTTAACGGCCAGCATGCCCTGACGCTGGTCGCGGGAACAGAGGCCCGGTCGGTGAAATACGAGGGGATCAAGACCACCCAGTGGGGATACCTGCCCGAACGCGGGGAGCAGTTCGTGACGATCAACCCAGTGGAGTGGCCAACGTACCAGAGGATGGTCGATAACTCCCCGAACGCGGTCACGAATCGCCTCACGAACACGCTCTCGTTCTACGGGGTGGCGGCCTACTCGTACCGCTCCCGGTATATCTTCAACGCGAACGTGCGGGCCGACGGGTCGAACAAGTTCGGACAAGACCCCGGCACCCGCTTTCTGCCGATCTGGTCGGTGTCGGGACGCTGGAACCTGCACAACGAGGAGAGGCTGACGCGCGTCATGTGCTTAAACGAGCTTGCCATCAAGGCCTCTCACGGGATACAGGGGAACGTCTCCGACGAGCAAACGCCCAACATGATCCTCAACCTGGGGCCGAAGGACGAGCTTTCCGGCTACTACATGAACTACCTCGCGACGCTCCCGAATCCCCACCTGAAATGGGAAAAGACAAACTCGTTTAACGCGGGGATCGAGTTCGCGTTATTTGAGAATCGCGTGTCGGGAAGCTTCGAGTATTATTACAAGAAGGGACGCGACCAGATCGTGCGCGCGGAGGTAGTGCCTACCGTGGGCGTCACGAGTATGAGCGTCAACGTGGGCGACATCATGAACAAGGGATACGAGATGATCCTGAACGTGACGCCGGTCAAAACACCCTCTTTCACCTGGATCCTGCACGTGAACGGGGGGCAGAACGTGAATCGCGTGACGCGAGGGGAGACAACCAGGGAGTACAGCTACATGGAGTACATCAACGGCTCTGCCGTCGTGAAAGGAAAACCGATCAACTCGTTTTACTCGTACAAGTTCGACAAACTCGACGAGCGGGGCCTGCCGACGTTTCTCAACACCACGGAGTTCACTGGCACCACGCGCGAGGAGATGTACGCGGAGATGTTCGAGTATTCCGGGAAGCGGATCCCCGACATGCAGGGCGGGATAGGCAACACGTTCCGTTACCGGGATTTCACGCTCAACTTCTTTTTCTCGTACAGCATCGGTTCGAAGGTACGCGTGAACAACCTGTATAGCAACAGTGGCCAGCGCCTGCCCAACCCCGAGCAGAACATGAGCAAGGAGTTCGTCGACCGCTGGAGACAGCCGGGGGACGAGGCATGGGCCACTGTCCCGACCCTCTCGACCGAGGATCTCTCGAACCTCCTGAAGCAGGTGCTCGATAGAACCGGCTACCAGATACCCATCGCCAACAACGGCTGGCAGATGTACAATCACAGCAACATCCGCGTCGTATCGGGCGACTTCCTGCGCCTGCGCACCCTGTCACTGCGCTACAACCTCCCGCGAGAGGCCTCCGGCAGGTTCGGGGTGATGGCCGCGAGCGTGCACGTCGAGGGGAGCAACATCTTCACGCTCGCCTCGAAGCGACTCATGGGACAAGACCCGGAGCAAGTGGCCTTCGGCGGAATCGGCGCGACCACGCCTCCCGTCTCCTCCTTCTCCCTCGGCATTAACATTTCATTCTAAACACTCGCGAACATGAAAAACAGATACCTTATTCCGTCACTCCTCCTCCTCTTCTGTTCCTGCAGTGACTTCCTGAAGGAGGCCTCGAAAGACCAGATCATACCCAAAACCGTGCGAGATTACAGCGAATTCATCTTCGGCGAGGTGTACAACAAGCAAAACAGCTCCGCCATACATGCCTATCTCGACATCATGACGGATGATTGCAAGGATTTCCGCCACACCTCGAACGGTCTCCTCGCCTCGGACGAGCGACTGGGAGGTTGGGGATACTGGACCTGGCAACAAGACCCGGAGATGCCCTGGGAAGGGGTGTTGAAGAGCGACCCCGCGTGGGGACACTATTACCACCAGATTCTCGCGTGCAACATCGTCTTCGATGCCCTGGAGAGGCAGGATGTGCCAGGCGACGAGCAGGAAAGAATCTTCCTGCAGGCCGAATGTCACCTGATCAGGGCAAACGCCTACTTCATGCTCGTGAATCTCTACGGGGAGCCTCACGACGACGCGCCGGAGAAGGCAATGGGAGTGCCCATCAACGACCTCGTCGGGGCCAGCAACAAGAATTTCTCCCGCGCGAGCGTGGCCGACATATATAAAGTGATACGGTCCGACATCGCGGCGGCGCTCTCCGCCCTGAAAGCGGCCCCGGGCGACGGCTCCATCTTCAGGTGGAACTACCCCGCCGCCTGTCTTCTCGCCTCCCGCGTGGCCCTCTACACCAGGCAATGGGAGGAAGCAGCAGCGTACGCCGGGGAGGTCATCGCGATCCGACCGGAACTGTGGAACCTGGAAACCAAGAAAAACCATCCCACCCTCTCCGGGAGCAGGTTCATCAGCAAGGACAACCCGGAGATACTGTTCTCTCACGGTTACTACCTTATCCCCTATTTCGCGTCGGGAGCCGTCGGTTGTTTCCAGGCCTCCGACGACCTGCGCGCGCTATACATCGGGGGAGACCTGCGATTTGTCCAGGCCTCCACCGCGGCCACCTCCACCGGCGCCTTCGTCCGTCTCCAAGGTTCCAGCAGCGGACTCGGGGCGGGACTCAAGACCCTACCTTACAAGAGCGCGATATCCACCACCACCGGCGCGCACGGTTTCTCCCTCCGCGTCGCCGAGGCCTACCTCAACCGCGCCGAGGCGCGCGCCAACCTCCCCGGTCAGGAGGAGCGCGCGCTACAAGACCTGAACACCCTCCGGGAAAACCGCTTCACCGCCGCGACTTTTGTCCCGCTGACCGGCGCGAACGGGAATATCCTGCAACTTGTCAAGGACGAGCGCCGCAGGGAACTCTGTTTCGAGCAATCCAGGTGGTTTGACCTGCGCCGCTGGGATCGACCGCGTATCGCGCATACCTTCCAGCCCGACAGGACAGCCGGATCGACCGTCCACGCCTACGTCCTGGAGAAAGATGACCCGGCATACACCCTCCCCGCGCCGACTTCCGTGATGAATCTCGACCCGTACATCGGGAATCCCTCGCGACCGGAAAGGGTGCAGACAACTTTGTGATCCACTTTTAAACATGAAATCATGAAACGCCATTATCTCGCGCTCGTCATCGCGGCGCTCGCTTTCGCCTCCTGTTACGAAGAACCCGTCTCGCGCGCCGCACCCGGCCAGCCGCGTTACCTCATCGAGGACAGCGCCGACCCGCTCGACCATGCCATCTACGAGATCCACCGGAAGACGGGCGTGCACGTCCTCTACGCCTACCAGCTCAACGACTACCTCTGGGACCTGGGGTCGCTACGCAACTCCGCCAACCGCCTCACCATGCAGGCCGACCGCGCCGTGCTCCTCCAGGGGATGCAATACCTCGACAAGGTGCTTTTCGGCATCTATCCCGACGCCTTCAAGAGTGCTTTCTTCCCCATCAAGGTCTTCCTGGCCGACTCCATCGACGTCGACGGGACCACCGCCAGGGAAGACCTCATCAGCGCCAGCGGGAGAGAGTATATTGCTGTCGGGAGGCTCCGCTCCGGGGCGATCCCTTCCACCGCGGAGGCCCTCCGCCAGGCCACCGGCACGCTCAACGCCTACCTGTGGGCAAACATCATCGTCAAGAACAGGCTGCTCGCGCTACCGGAGACCTTCGCCGAGTTGTCAAGCGCCTTCTACGGGCAGAATTATCGCTACGTGAAGGGACAGCAACAGGGAGTCCCGGCGGCGAACATCCCCTATCCCACCCGCGAACAACTCATGGACGAGGGATTCTGGAACATCGACCCCAACAATTCCCTGAACCTCCCCATTCCCACCTCCTACGCCATAATGCCCACCTACGAGGGAGACGTCTACCAGTTTATCGAGGCCATCATTACCCTCGACAACGATGAACTCGACGCCCTCGCGGAGGGACGCGCGAAGCTCAAGGCAAAGTGCGATATCCTCCTCCAGGCCATCAAGGAACAATGCGGGATCGACCTGCAAACCATCGGTAAATAAATAATCAAGAAACACCATGAAGAAAATCATCCTTATCCTCGCGGCGAAGATCCTCTTCGTCGCCCCGTCCGTCGTCGCCCAGGAGGGCCTGGCGAAGTTGCTCCAGGAGGCGGTCGGGAAAGAAAGTTCGGACACCACGCGCGTCGAGAAGAAAAAGTACAGCGACGTGATCACCAAAGAGGCCATCACGTTCAAGGGCATTGTCGACATCCACCGCGTGAAGCAGGTCTATTACCTCGAGATCCCCCGCTCCCTGCTCGGCAAGCCCATGCTCCTCGCCGGCCGCGTCTCCGAGGTCAGTCACAACCGCGAGATCATCGCCGGGGCCATGCCCGCCCAGCCGCGCCTCGTGGAGTGGGACGCCGACGACGACAAGGTCTATCTCCTGGACGCGGAGAACATCGCCGCCGTCGACCCCGAGGAGACCATCGCCATCGGGTTCCGGCGCAACAACATCAAGCCGGTCATGAAGGCTTTCCCCGTGAAGGCCATCTCCCCGGACTCCTCCGCCCTCGTGATCGACGTCTCCAAGTTCTTTTGCGGCGACGAGAAGCACCTCTCGCCCTTCGCCCCGCCCAATCCCCTGGACATCCTGCTCGGCGTCTCGCGCTTGAAAGGCGCGTTCAAGCCGGAGCTTTCCGCGATCCTCTCCTGCAAGTCCTTCCCGGAGAATTTCACCTTCCGCACGCGCATGGCATATACCGTGAGCGACGCCCCCTTCACCGCCGTCATGACAACCTCCATGATCCTCCTGCCGGACGCCCCCATGAGACCAAGGATCAGCGACAAGCGCCTGGGGTTCTTTACCGACAAGCAGCAACGCTATTCCGAGAATAAAAACCGCGTCGAGACCGTCTCGTTCGTCAATCGCTGGCGACTGGAGCCAAAGCCCGGCGACCGGGAGCGCCACGAGAGGGGAGAGAAGGTGATCCCCGAACGGCCCATCGTCTTTTACATCGACAGGGCATTCCCCGCCGCCTGGAGACCCTGGCTGAAGGAAGGCGTCGAGGACTGGCAGGCAGCTTTCGAGGAGATCGGCTTCAAGCAGGCGATCGTCGCGAGGGATTACCCGGACGACGAGCAGTTTGATCCCGACGACACCCGGCGCTCCTGCCTCGTCTACGCCTCCGTCCCCATCGCCAACGCTATGGGGCCTTCCTGGACAGATCCCCGCTCCGGGGAGATCATCAACGCCTCCGTCTACTTCTACCACAACGTGCTGAAGCTACTCCACGATTGGCGTTTCATACAAACCGCCACCGTCGATCCCGCGGCCCGCGCCGAGGTCTACGACATGGAGGTCATGGGGCCGCTCCTCCGCTACCTGGTCGCGCACGAGATCGGCCACACCCTCGGGCTGATGCACAACATGCGGGGATCGTACGCCTACGCCGTCGACTCGCTACGCTCTCCCTCCTTCACCGCGAAGCACGGCACCACCGCCTCCATCATGGATTACGCCCGCTACAACTACGTCGCGCAGCCCGGGGACGGCGTCGCCTGGTTGCTACCGCCGCGCCTCGGCCCCTACGACGTCTTCGCCATCGGGTGGGCCTACCGACCCATTCCCGGCGCCAACTCCCCGGAGGAAGAGAAGCCTGTCCTCAACCGGTGGCTCGTCGAGAAGCAGGACGACCCGCGCTTCCGCTACGGTATGCAGGAGATCCTCGGGGCCGTGGATCCCGCCGCCTCTTCCGAGTCGCTCGGCGACGACGCGATCAAGGCAACGGGGTTAGGCGTCGCCAACCTCAAGGTGCTCGCGACGCGGCTCGTCGAGTGGACGGCGCGCGATGGCGAGGATCTCGCCTACACACAGGAGATGTGGGGAGAAGTCGTCAAGCAATTCGTCCGCTACCTCGGCCACGTGGAGAAGTACATCGGAGGGAAGTTCCTCGAGTATCCCGTCCACGGCGACGGCAAGACGGCCGCCTTTATCCCCGTCCCCAGGGAAAAGCAACGCGAGGCGCTCGCCTACATCATTACCAGCCTGAAGGAGTGTCCCTCGTGGCTCCTGGACAAGGGACTCGTGGCGCTCCTCGAACCGGGCAACGACAAGATCAACGACATCATCGCGGATTACGTGCGCGACCTTGCCTCGCCGTCCAAACTCGGCAAGATCGGGTACACCGCCAAGTATTCCGACGATCCTTACTCCCAGGACGAGTATCTCCGGGATCTCTACTCCCTGCTCTTCGAAAAAACGATCGCCGGGGAAGCTCCCTCGTGGGGCGAGCGCAACATGCAGTACGCTTTCGTTCACTCCCTCTTCGGCGCTCTCGATCTCTACCAGCCCGACGTCAAGGCCACCCGCGACCGCTTCGACGAGATCGCGTTTCTCTACCACGATCTCACTCCCGCTTCTCTCTCGCGTTACCTCGACCAACTGCCCGCGCGCGAGCTTACCGCCGCGACCAACGAGTCGGACGTTAAGATTAATTCCAGGAGGATCTACCACGCGCGACTGCTCGACGTCAAGCGACTGCTCGATAAACGCGTCAAGTCCGCGAAGGGCGAAGTGAAGGAGCATTACGCCTATCTCCTGCACGAGATCAACAAGGCGCTCGACGAACGCTAAGCGCGCGCGGCGTTTCCCCCGGTTAAACAGTTAGTGGTGTAGAGACGCGATGCATCGCGTCTCTACATTACGCGTTCAATCATCTATCATCTGCCAACGTCTCCTGACGTACCCTCCAAGTATCCCTTTCATCGACTGACGAAAGCTTACTGCGGCGCGACGGACTACTTTCGCGGCGCGACGAAACATATCCGTCGCGCCGCGGAATGCCTTCGTCGACTGACGAAAGGCTTTCGATATACTCCGGAAAGCATTTGTAAATAAACGAGGCGCTTACGTCGCGCTCCATGCCATTTTCGCGCTCCCGCGAAGATGTTTCGAGGCGTTTCATACCCATTTCGTCGACTGACGACGGCTCGCCGCGTCGTTACGGCACGCTTTCGCGGAGTGACGACGGCTCGCCGTAACGACGCGGCACCCTTTCGCGGAGTGACGACGGCTCGCCGTAACGACGCGGCGAGCTTT
>JAIROI010000007.1 GCA_031257615.1 Odoribacteraceae bacterium | reverse complement strand
CCCCGCTCGATGGCCCTGAAAATAAGACGGGCGCCCTTGGAAAGAGAGATCGAAAGAGGGTAGTCGCGACGCAATAACTCCGTGCGGATATAGCCGGGGAGAATGGTGGTGAAGGTGACGGGGACGCGCTCGCGGCGCGCCCTTTGAGCCAGGCAGGAGGTGTAATGCGTCACGTAGCGTTTCGTGGCGCTGTAGGCAGGAACAGGCCCCAGGGGCTTGATTCCGGCGACGGAACTGATGACTGCGATTCGCCCGGGGCGGGCGTTCTCCTTAAAATAGTTGTAGGCGCGGACAACAAGTCGCGTGAAACCAACGGCATTGGTGAAAAGGGTATTCATCTCGACCTCGGGCACCAGTTCGTCCGTCTGGACGCCCGTCCCCGCGTTGTAGATAATCAGGTCGACCCCTTGCATCTCGCGGATTAGCTCGTCGAGCAACGCGGTGCACCCCTCCGACTGCACGTCCATCGTCTTGCAGCGCGTTTTTTCCGGGAAGCGCTCCTTGATCTCGGCCAGTCGTTCCGCGCGTCTTCCCGTGACGCCGACCGCGTGGCCGCGCGAGAGGTAGGACAGCGCGAGTTCCCGTCCGATGCCGGAGGTGGCGCCGATGATGATGATCTTTCTCTCGGAAGCGGCTGTCTTTGCAGTGGTTTTCATGGCTTATATCTCCACGCGTCCCTTGCCTTTCTCCTGGATTTTGCGGACAGCGACCTCGGCGGAGTGCTGTTCGGCCTCTTTTTTGGAAGAGCCGGAGCCTTTCCCCAGCACTTTCTCGTCGATCAAGACGGTGCTGATAAACTTCGACCGGCGCCCGGTGTGAGTCTCCACGGTGTTGATGCTCAACTCCACCTTGTTCTTTTGTCCCCACTCGATGAGTCGACTTTTGTAATTCTTGTCGACGGAGACCAGCTCCTGCAGGTCAACGAACTTGGGGAAGATGTACGTCTCGATGAAACGCTTTGTCATCTCGTACCCTTGATCCAGGTAGATGGCCCCCGTGAAGGCCTCGAAGACGTCCCCGTAGATGTGTTTGTTCTTGGAGATGTCCGATTTAGCGACCACCTCCTTGTCGAATCCCATTTGAATGGCGATGCTATTCAGGGATTCCCGGCTAACGATTTTGGAACGCAATCGCGTCAACTCTCCCTCGTCTCGTTTCGGGAAAAACTTGTAAAGTAGCTCGGCGATAATCGCGCCGAGGACGGCGTCTCCCAGGAACTCCAGTCGTTCGTAGTTCACGACGGTTCCGCTTTTCGTGTATTTCGAGGCAGATTTGTGCAGCAGGGCCATGCCGTACAGTCCTTTATTGCGCGGGATGAACCCGAGGTCTGAAAAAGACAATCCATAAAGCTTCTCCTTCCTGTGAAGGTAAAGTTTTATGGATTGCATCATCTTGCCAATCACCGCTCCATGTTTTAGGGTTTACTTTTTGAACACGATGCAGGCGTTGTGTCCACCGAACCCGAACGTGTTGCTGATCGCGACGTCCACCCTTCTCTCCTGGGCCTTGTTGAACGTGAAGTTTAGCTTCGGGTCAAGTTCCGGGTCGAGGGTGTGGAAATTAATTGTTGGCGGCGCGATGTTATGCTTCACGGCCAGCACGCAGACGATTGCTTCCATGGCCCCGGCGGCGCCCAGCAAGTGTCCGGTCATTGACTTGGAGGAGCTGATGTTCAAATCGTACGCGTGTTCTCCGAAAGCCCTCAGGATGGCTTTACTCTCTGCTATATCTCCCAAACCCGTGGAAGTCCCGTGGACATTGATATAATCCACCTTGTCGAGATCCAGCCCGGCGTCTTCGATCGCCAGTCGCATCACGTCGGCAGCCCCTTCTCCTTCCGGGTCGGGCGCGGTCATGTGATAAGCGTCGCCGTTGACGCCTCCCCCGGCGAGTTCGGCGTAGATGGTAGCGCCTCGTTTCATGGCATGTTCAAACTCCTCCGCGATCAGGCACGCTCCTCCTTCCCCGATCACGAAGCCGTCCCGGTCGACGTCGAACGGTCGCGAGGCGGTAGCCGGGTCATCGTTGCGCGTGGAGAGGGCTTTCATGGAGTTAAATCCCCCGACGCCGGCGTGGGTGATCGCTGCCTCGGATCCCCCGGCGATGATCACGTCGGCTTTTCCCAGACGGATCGTGTTCAATGCATCCACCAGCGCGTTTGCCGACGAGGCGCACGCGGAGACCGTCGTGTAGCTGGGGCCTTTCAAGCCGTATTCGATGGAGATCAGAGCGCCTCCCATGTTAGCGATCATCTTGGGAATGAAGAAAGGGTTAAATCTGGGAGTGCCGTCACCCAGGACGAATGTCTTACATTCCTCGAAGAATGT
The DNA here is from genome assembly GCA_031257615.1 of Odoribacteraceae bacterium. Classification (GTDB taxonomy): domain Bacteria; phylum Bacteroidota; class Bacteroidia; order Bacteroidales; family Marinifilaceae; genus JAIRKS01. The sequence goes on along the minus strand of JAIROI010000007.1, from coordinate 13,186 downwards.
TTCCAACCCCCCGATGCCGGCGCCCCAGATCACGCCTATTCTTTTCTTGTTCTCTTGTTCCAGGTCGATTCCTGAATCTGCGATCGCTTCTTTCGCCGCGATCAACCCGAATTGGGTGTACAGGTCCAGTTTACGGGCCTCTTTCTTATCAAAGAAAACGGTTTGCTCGTAATTTTTTATCTCACAAGCAAACCGCGTACGGAATTTGGATGCATCAAAACGAGTAATTGCCCCGGCGCCACTGACGCCTTTCACGAGGTTGTCCCAACATTCCGGGACGTTATGGCCGAGGGGATTGATTGTACCGAGACCGGTAATGACTACCCGTTTAAGATTCATACATTCGGTATTAAGTTACTGGATGGCTGCTTCGACGTACGCAACGGCATCGCCCACGGTCACGATCTTCTCGGCTTGATCGTCGGGGATCGTGATGTTGAACTCCTTTTCCAGTTCCATGATCAGTTCCACCGTGTCCAAAGAGTCGGCGCCCAGGTCGTTCGTGAAGGTTGCTTCGGGTTTCACCTCAGACTCATCGACTCCCAGTTTATCGACGATGATTGCTTGCACTCTACTTGTGATGTCAGACATAATCTTCAATTTTAGAATTAGACAATATTTGTTTTTTCTCTGCGTTTCCCTTGAGCGTGACATAACCCTCAAAGTTCGGCGGCAAAGTTATGGATTTTATTTTTCATAGAAAATTTTTCGCACGAATATTGTTTTCATACCTTTAGCCCCTGACACGTAATCGCTAATATGAAGAAGATTGTTATTTTCGCTTCCGGCTCCGGTTCTAATGCCGAGAACATTATCAAGTACTTCGAGGGTGACGGGGCTGTCCGCGTCGTCGCTCTTTTCTGCAACCGGCCGGGCGCTTTTGTCCTGGAGCGGGCCGATCGGTTGGGTATTCCGAGCGTTGTTTTCGGTCGGGAAGAGTGGGAATCCGCCGACGGGGTCGCGGCCAGGTTGCGCGCGCTGGGGGCAGACTTGCTCGTCCTTGCCGGCTTCTTGTGGAAGGTGCCGCCGGTCATCCTGGAGGCGTTTCCCGACCGCGTGCTCAACATCCACCCCGCCCTCTTGCCCTTGCACGGGGGAAAGGGAATGTACGGCGACAGGGTGCACGAGGCGGTCATCCGCGCGGGCGATAAAAGAAGCGGAATCACCATTCACCTGGTCAACGAGCATTACGATCAGGGTGCCGTCCTCTTCCAGGCCTCCTGCGACGTCCTCCCCGGCGACACCCCGGAGAGCCTCGCCGCCAGAATCCACGCCCTCGAGCACGCCCATTTCCCCGTCGTCATCCGCGCCTTCCTGGAGGGCCGCGAAACGCGACGCGTTTAAGTCATCATATACCTTATTAATATAGACACCATGAAACACATCCTCATCGCGACCCTCATCTGCTTGTGCCACCTGCAACTTGCCTCCCAAGAGGCGCGCCTGGCACGCTTTCCCCACTCCGTGGGCGACCAACTCGTCTTCTCCCACGGCGGAGACCTCTACACCGCGCCCGTCGCCGGGGGGACGGCCCGCCGCCTCACCTCCCACGTCGGCTACGAGATGTTCCCCCGCATCTCCCCCGACGGCAAGCACATCGCCTTCACCGGCCAGTACGACGGAAACACCGAGGTGTACGTCATCCCGTCCGCCGGCGGAGAGCCCGCGCGCCTCACCTACACCGCCACCCTCTCCAGGGACGACCCCGGCGACCGCATGGGGCCTAACAACATCGTCATCGGCTGGACCCCGGACAGCCGCAGCGTCCTTTTCCGTTCCCGCTGCCGCTCCTTTAATGACTTCACCGGCCAACTCTTCCTCGTCCCCGTCGACGGCGGTCTCCCCGTCGAGATCCCCCTCAACAACGGCGGCTTCGCCTCCTTCTCCCCCGACGGCGAGCGCCTCGCTTACAACTACATCTTCCGCGAGTTCCGCACATGGAAACGCTATGCCGGCGGAATGACCGACGACATCCGCGTCATCGACCTCGCCACCGGCGTCTCGCAACGGTTCGACTCCGGCAGCAGCCAGGAGATCATCCCCATGTGGGATCCCGCGGGCGATAAAATCTACTACCTCTCCGACAAAAGCGGCGTCATGAACCTCCGCGTCCGAGACCTCGCCACCGGCGCCGACCGGGCCGTCACCTCCTACGCCGACTACGACGTCAAGTTCCCAGCCATCGGCGACCGTCGCATCGTCTACGAGCAAGGCGGTTACCTCCACGCCTACGACCTTGCCGGGGGCGCCGTCTCCCGGATTCCCGTCGTCATCGCCAACGACTACCCCCACGTCCGCCCGGCCATCAAGGACGTCCGGGAAGAGATCTCCTCCCTCGCCCTCGCCCCTGACGGCCAACGGCTACTCGTCGCTGCCCGCGGAGACGTCTTCTCCCTCCCTGCCCGCGAGGGGGTCACTTACAACCTCACCAATTCCTCCTCCGCCAACGACAGGGAACCCGCCTGGTCGCCCGACGGGAAATACATTACCTATATTTCAGATAAAGACGGCGAGTTCAACATCTACCTCCGCGACGTCGCCACCGGCAGCGAGCGCCCCCTCCTCCGCGACTTCGCCGGCCACATCTTCACCTACAAGTGGTCGCCCGACTCCCGCAAGATCGCATGGAGCGAGAAGCGTAACACCCTCAATCTCCTCGACGTCGCCTCGGGAAAGAATGAAGTCATCGAGCAATCCGTCGTCGGCCCCATCAACGCCTTCAACTGGTCGCCCGACAGCCGCTACATCACCTACGCGCGTCCCTCCCGCACCGTCTCCACCATCGTCGTCCGAGACCTCAACGCCGGCGAGGCCCGCGTCGTCACCGACGGCTGGTTCAACGTCTCCGCCCCCAACTTCAGCGACGACGGCCGCTACCTCCTCTTTGCCTCCGCGCGCGCCTTCAATCCCGTGTACAGCCGCACCGAGTGGAACCACGCCTACACCCGCATGAACAAACTCTACATCCTCCCCCTCGACCCCGCCGCCGACGTCCCCTTCGCCCCCAAAAACGATCAGCAAGAGGAAAAAGAAAAGGACAAGAAGGACAATAAAAAGGAGAAACCCTCCCCCCGCCTCGACTTCACCGACCTCCCGCGTCGCCTCGTCGAGGTACCCGTCCCCGCCGCCGACAATTACTCCAACCTCCGCCTCGCCGGCAAAAAACTCTACTACAACCGCGACGGCAACACCCACGTCTACGACCTCGACGCCCGCCAGGAAACCAATACCCGCGGACGCCTCCAGTTCGCCGCCGGCAACCGCGCCATCGCCTCCGCCGGACGAGACTACCAGGTCGTCGAACTCCCCGTCACCGCCGTCAACATCACCCGGGCCGTCCCCCTCGACGGACTCCGCCGACGCGTCGACTACATCGCCGAGTGGACTCAGATCTTCGACGAGACCTGGCGGCAAATGCGCGACTTCTTCTACGCGCCCAACATGCACGGGCTTGACTGGGAGGCCACCCGCGACAAGTATCGCCCCCTCGTCCCCTACCTCCGCCACCGCGTCGACCTCACTTACCTCATCGGTGAAATGATCGGCGAGCTAAACGTCGGACACGCCTACTCCCAGAACGGCAACTACCCCGCCCCCCCCCGCGTCCCCACCGGCCTCCTCGGCGCCACCTTCGAGAAACACGCGCCCTCCGGCTACTTCCGCATCAAGCGCGTCATCGAGGGAGACAACTGGTCGCCCGATACCCGATCCCCACTCACCGTCCCCGGCGTCGACGCCCGCGAGGGACAATACATCATCGCCATCGACGGCCAAGACCTCGCCGCCGTCCCCAACCTCTTCTCCGAACTCGTCGGCAAGGCCGGCAAAACCGTCGCCATCACCATCAACGACAAGCCCTCCCCCGACGGCGCCCGCCAGACCCTCGTCACCCCCCTCGCCGACGAATCGGCCCTCTACTACTTCCGCCACGTCCGCGACAACATCCGCCGCGTCCGCGAGGCCACCAACGACCAGGTCGGCTACATCCACATCCCCGACATGGGCGTCCCCGGCCTCAACGAGTTCGCCAAGTACTATTACCCGCAGCTCGACAAGGCCGCCCTCATCATCGACGACCGCGGCAACGGCGGCGGCAACGTCTCGCCCATGATCACCGAGCGCCTCGCCCGCGTCCCCGACTACTACACCATGAACACCAACCAGACCTCCGGCGCCGCCAGCCCCGTCGGCGCGTTCCTCGGCCCCAAGGTACTTCTCGTCAACGAGTACTCCGCCTCCGACGGCGACCTCTTCCCCTACCGCTTCCGCCGCCACAACCTCGGCCCCATCATCGGGCAACGCACCTGGGGCGGCGTCGTCGGCTACTCCGGAAGCATCCGCGTCGTCGACGGCGGATCCATCATCACCCCCTCCCACGCCCCCTTCGCCGCCGACGGCTCCGGGTTCATCATTGAAGGCGAGGGAGTCACCCCCGACATCGAGATCGCCAACGACCCCCACCAGGAGTACCTCGGCCGCGACGCGCAGCTCGAGAAGGCCATCGAGGTGATCCTCGAAAAACTCAAGACCGAACGCGTCACCCCGCCCTCCATCCCTCCCTTCCCCGACAAGTCTCCCGCCAGGCGCTGACCCGTTCCGTCCCCCCGTCCAACAGCCGCTCTCCCCCACCGGAGGGCGGCTGTCATTCTTCCCGTTGTCTACTTCAACCGGCCGGAGTTTGACGACAATGAGGGAGGGGTTGAAAGAACGCGCGGGGAGATTGAATCCCCCCGCGCGCGCGTTGATAGTAAAAGGTAGTTAGGGGTTATTGTGTCGTTGGTGGAAGGTGTTGCCGGTAGCCTGGATGTCCCAGCCGTACTGCCTGGCGAAGTCGACGACGACGGAGTACTTGGCAGCGCGCGCGGGACTGTCGTCCAGGTAGCGCGCGCGGATTTCCTCGTAAGAGGTGGTGGCCAAGAGACGGATCCATCCGGAGAGGTCGGCGCGGAAATCGCGCGAGCCGCCGCCGGTGAGGTAGCCCCCCTCGCGGGTCAGGGCCTCGACGCCCGCCTCGTACTTGGCGAGGTCGTCGTCAGCGTAGTACGCGTTGACGAGCTGGTCGTAGGCCTGACCGTTGTCGTAGGGCTTGCCCGCGGCGACGAACTCCTCGATGGGGTTTTCCATGCGGGAGACGATGGATTGGGCGATGATGCCCCAGACGCCGACCGCGAGGACGGAGTCCTGGTAATAGTGGTTGACGGGATCGGTGACGGGGATCGCGCCGGTGGTGGTGTTGGGCCAGGAGATGACGAGGCGAGAGCGTCCGAGGTGCTTTAACGGGTAGATCCACCAGGAGGCGCCGTAGGTCTGGACGTAGAAGATTTCCAGGGGGAAGAAGGCCTTGGTGAAGCTGCCGGGGACGTTGGCGAGGAGGGCGGAGGTGTACGCGAAGACCTCGCTCTCGAGGGCGGGGTCGAGGGGCTGCACGCCGCGGGCGCGGACGAGGGCGTCGACCTCGAGGTATCCGTTAGTGATTTCCTGGACGGAGGAGAACGCGGTGCGCACCCAGATGCCGTGGCTGTCGTAGATGCCGCGGACGACGGGGTCGGCGTCGGCGCCGGGGGTGAAGATGTCGAGGATGCCGGTATTCTCGGAAGCAACGGGTTGCTCCTCCTTGGTGCAGGCCCCGGCGAGGAGCGCGATGGTAAGGTATACGATGTATTTCATGGTGGTTTATCTTGGGTTTAAGGGCATGTTGGGACTATTTTCTTGCTCGGAGAAGGGGATTTGGAGAACGTACCGCGGGTCTCCCTGGGCGAGCGAGTAGGTGTTGCCGTCCTTGTAGGCGTGGGTGATGGCGGGCTTGCCGAGTCTCCTGAGGTCGAACCAGCGGAGGCCGCCGTCGAAGGCGAGTTCGAGGCGTCGTTCCTCGAGGACGCGCGCGAGGAGTTGATCTCCGGGGAGATCGGCCGCGGCGAGGGGCGCGTAGAGGGATGCTTTGTGGCGCGCGGCGAGGAGGGCGTTAATGTCGCGAAGGGCATTGTCGCGATCCTGTCCGGTGTTCCTGCGGGCGAGGGCCTCGGCGCGGGTGACGTATGCCTCGCTGACCTTGAAGCCGATGTAGTAGCAATATTTCTCCTGGGTGGCGAACATGTGATAGACGGTGGGGCCTTGTGCCACGCGGTCGGTGGGGGAAGCCGCGAAGGAGTCGAAGATGTAGCGGCGGTAATCGCGCGCGGAGTCGGCCTCGGCGCGATAGCAGAGGTCGAGGAGCGCGGGGTCGGGCTTGAAGGTGTAGGTGGAGTAGTAATAGATGTTGGTGTTGGCGCGTCCGCCGACGAAGAACAGCACCTCGTCCTTGTAGCCGCGGTCGATGAACCCGGTGTTGCCGGCGAAGGCGTAGCGCTCGCCCTGGTCGTCGATATACTCCTGCATGTCGTTCATGTTGAAGAGCGGGCGGGCGGCGATGACGTCCGAGGCGGCGGCGATGGCCTCGTCGTAGCGGCGGGTGAAGAGGTAGACGCGGGCGCGGAGGGCCTGGAGGGAGATGTAGTCGAAGCGGTAGAGGCTCTTGGAGGGTTTCCCGGAGAGATCCCTGGCGGCGGCTTCGAGGTCCTTGTCGATCTGTTCCCAGACTTCCCCGACGGGGACGCGCGCGTTATTTTGGGTGTGCTGGTGCACGTCTTCCGCGGAGAGCGGCATCGGCACGCCGGGTTTGTCGAGATTTGCCTCCTCGTAAGTATCCGCGTAGAGGTTGACAAGATAGAAGTAGCAGTAGGCGCGTAAGGCGCGCGCCTCGCCGCGGACGGTTTCGAACAGCGCCTTCTCTTCCGGCTCGGGCGTCATTCCGGCGAACTGATCGAGGACGGAGTTGGCGTAATAGATGGAGGAGTACAACTGATTCCAGTAAGCGTCCTCGGCGTCGGGCAGCAAGTGGGTACTTGCCCAAACGAACCAGGGTTCGTTGATAGCGGCCGGCGCGTTAGTAGCGTTGAGGTTGGCGTAGACGTTGTCGGTAGCCAGCTCGGTGCGCATGAAGAACTCGGCGCGGGGGTATCCGCCGAGGAGTACAGACTCGTAGTCGGCGACGCTGACCGGCACCATGCGGTTGACGGGTTGGATATCCAGCAGGTCGCAGCTCGCCATCAGCAGGAGAACGGGCAAGAGGAGTGTGTGAATGTATTTCATGTTGTTGGATGTTTAAAATTGGATGTTAAGGGAGAAGGAGTAGGTGCGGGGCAGCGGCAAATAGGTGTTCCCGAAGGAGACGTTGGCGCTGTTGGTCGCGGAATACTTCATGATGGCGCCGGTGGCTTCCGGGTCTTGGCCTTTCAGCTTCGAGGAGTGCCAGGCGCGGAGGTTATATCCTTGTGCCATGAAGCGAATGTTCTGTACGCCGCGTTCGCGGAGCGCCTTACTGTTCCAGTCGTAGGCCAGGGAGAGGTTTTGCAACCGTACGAAATCGCCGCTGACGGTGCGCAAGTCGCTATTGTTATACATGGTCGCGTTCATGGGATTGGCAGCCGTGAGATCCCATTCCCAGGGATCCACCTCGAGGGTAGGGATGTTCGTGGTAGCCTCATCGCCTGCCGTTCTCCATCGTTGCACGAGTTCCTTAGACATGTTTTGCCCGGGAGCGGGGAAGGCGAGGGTATAATCGGTCGTCAGGTTGCGCAAGCGGATGACGTTGCCGAAGTTGCCGACAAGGAGAAAGGACAGCGTCGCGCCTTTATAGTGAAAGGAGTTGGTGAGACCTCCTTGCCACGCGGGCATGGTGCTGCCCGAGTAAACCAGCGCGTCGATGTTATTCATGCCGGCGAGGACCGTCGCGCGTTCCTCTCTGCTACTCCCGTCGGCGTCTGCGACAGTCTTCATTTTCCCGTTATAGAACATCGGGCGTCCTTGGGCGTTCAGCCCCGCGAACTCGTATGACCACAAGCCGTTGATGGGTTTCCCGACAACCGCGGACGCGGCGTTATCGGAGCGTTGGGCGTTGGTGAGCAGCGAGTAGGTAGGCACCGAATAGACGTCCAGCACTTCGTTGTAGTTGTAACCTGCCGCGAGTCGCGACGTCCAGCGAAAGCCGGCAACGTCCACGTTCACGGAATTGAACGAGATCTCCCAACCGCGATTAAGGATGGAGGCCCAATTCACTTGAATGCCGGTAAACCCGGAAACGCGAGACACCTGCTTGTTGCCGAGCATGTCTACTCCCTTCTTGTGATAATACTCGACCACCCCGGAGAGGCGGCGTTTCAGGATGCCGAACTCGACGGCCGCGTTCGCGGTATAGTTCTTTTCCCACTTCAGGTTAGGGTTCTTCGGCGCGGAGATGGTCAAGTAATTCTCGTTCTTCTCCGGATCGACGCGGCCGATGGTTGCCACGAGGCTCGAATAGGCTTGCGAGGCGACGTTTCCCTGTGTCCCGTAGGAGGCGCGCAGGGTAAGGTAATCGATCCAGGTGAGTGCCTTCATGAAATCTTCCTCCTTGATCTGGTAGTTGACCCCAACGGCCCAGAGCGGTTGGAACAAATCGTTGGTCTTGACGCCAAAACGGTTCGAGCCGTCTACGCGACCGTTCAGACTGACGGTGTACCTGTCGCGGAAGGAATAGCCCGCCGTCCCGTACCACGACAAGGCGGCGCTTTTGTTAATGTCCTGCGTCCACGCGGGGCGGCCGAGATATTCATAGAGAGCATACTGGGGTATCTGCTGGTGACCCCGGTCGTGGGCGTAGCCATAGATCTCCGTCGTCTCGACCTCGTAGTTGGAAGTGCGCACTTCCTGCCCCACCATCGCGTCGAGGCGGTGTTCGCCGATCGTCTGCATGTACGAGAGTTGGTTCCGGAAGGTCAGCGAGGCATTATCACTGCTACGGAACTTGCGGTAGCCCCCGTCGCTCCAGTAAGGCACGGCCGTGTAATCTTCGATGTAGTAGAGGTCTTTCTTTCTTGCCCGCACGAAGTAACTGTCCTCTGTCGCCACGTCCTCTTCTGCCGTGTGTTGACGCGCGAAGGAAAAGAGCGAGTTGAACGACAGCTCGGGAATCACGCGCCACTCCAAGTCCACGGTTCCCTTAACCCCGAAACTCTTGGACGCGCGCCAAGTCTGCTCGCGGTTCTCAAGGAAATTAAACTTAAGGTCGTTAATGTACATGTAATTGAAATTCCCCTCATCGTCGTAGGCGTTATGAGCGCGGGTCGTGTAGATGGCCCACTCGTACGGGTTTTCCCTGGAATCCTGCGCGAAGAAACTCCGATTCTCGCGCGCGTTCATGTCCAGCATTCCCCCGACCCGGAGGTTATCGCGCAGGCGGGTGTATACCTTTGCCGCGCCGGTATACGTCTGCATGCCGACTTCCCGGGCGGTAGCTTGCTCGTCGGTATAACTGCCGGAAAGATAGAAAGTCGTCTTCTCGTTACCCCCGGAGATCGAGAGCGAGTGACGGTGTGTCGCGGCGTTACGGAACAGGTACTTGAACCAGTTCGTGTTGACCTCTTGCAGCTGTTTGACCTTCTCTTCAAATTGTTCCCAAGTAATCTTCCGGTCTTGCACGTCGATGAAGTAGCGTTCAAAGTCTGTCACCGTTCCATACTGCCCCGCGTACCCCGAGGTCGCCGTGAACACTCCTCGCCGCATCATCTCCAGGTTCACGTCGACGCGCTCCTTGGAATTCATCATGTACGCGTCTTCCATGCGCGGCCGTTCGCCGATCGTCACACTCCCCGAATACGCGACGCGCGTCTGTCCCGCGATTCCCTTCTTGGACGTGATCACGATCACCCCGTTAGCCGCGCGCGTCCCGTAGATCGCCGTCGCCGCCGCGTCCTTAAGTACGTTGATCGACTCTATGTCATCGACGTTCACGCCGCCGATCCCCGAAGCGATCAGATTACGATTCGTCAGAATGTCATCCACTGACGCGTTCACCGGATCATCGAGAATAATACCGTCGACCACCCACAAAGGTTGCGCGTTACCGCTAATCGTCGAGGTCCCCCGGACGCGAATCTGCGGGACGGCCCCCGGAGCGCCGGAGGTGCTCATCACCATCATGCCGGGCACCTGCCCTTGCAACAGCTTGTCGATATTCGGTTGGTGAATACCCTTCAAACTCTCCATGTCCACGTGGCTGATCGCCGAAGTCACCTTGCGACGCTCCACGCGCTGGTATCCCGTGACGATGATCTCGCTCATCTCGCTGATCTCGTCCTCCATCACCACGTTGATCTCGCTCGCGTCGCCGACGACAACCTCTTTCTCTTTCATCCCGATAAACGAAAACGCGAGCGTCACCCGTTCTCCCTTCTCGATACTGATCTGAAACTTGCCGTCGAGGTCTGTCGCCGCGCCGCGACTTGTCCCCTTCACCCGAATGGTGACCCCTGCCAGGGGGCTACCCCCCGCGTCGCGCACCTGGCCGCGAATCAAGACCCGTTCAACCTGGGCGACCGGCTTGCGCACGATCAAGATAAACTCCCCGTCCTTCTCGTGCCCGAGCCCTTTCGGGGAAAGAACGGCGTCGAGAACTGCCTCGAGAGGCGTCTGGTGACAGTTTACCTTAACTTTCTCCTCGCGATCCAACATCTCGTTGCTGTACATCACGATGTACCCCGTCTGCTCCCGCACTTGTTCAAAGAGCTTCTGGAAACTGATTTCTGCCTCCGGCAACGTGAGCTTACGTTGTGAAAAACCGGTAGCCCGGCTCCCCAACACGAGGCAAAGGATAAGGCAAGTCGTCAAACGGACGACCGCCAGCGTTTTCTTCGCGCCGTCTCCTGACGAGCCGGCGACTTGAGGTTCTGTTTTCTTCATACTACTTTTTATGGTTATTGATTACAATTAGTCGCGGCCTGCCGCGTGTTCCGTTTCATATACTTCAATCACCCCGCCGCGCGCTCGAAAACGCGCGTCCGACGTCCTCTCTATAAAGTCAAGCATAAACCGAAGGCTATTATCCCGCTTCACGGCGCCGGTGAACGCGCGACGACGCGCCGACTCCCCGACAAAGCGAAATTCCACGTCGTACCACCTCCCCAGCCGCGCGCACAACTCCTCGAGCGGCATCTCCTCAAAGTCAAAAAGCCCCTCCTTCCACGAAGTGTAATAAGACGCCCGCACCTTCCTTCGCCGCCCCTCGCCCGTGTCATGATCAACCACGACCTGCTCCCCGGGCGCCAACGCGAAACTCTCCCCGTCCGCGATCACCGTCACCGCCCCACTCTCCAGCGTCACCTCCGTCGCCGCGTCGTCGCCGTACGCCATCACGTTAAACGACGTGCCCGTCACCCGCGTCTCTGCCCGCGCCGTGTGAACGACGAACGGTCTGCTCGCGTCGCGCTGCACCTCCAGGTAAATTTCCCCCTCAACGCGAATCTCCCGACTACCCCGCCCGAAGACCACCGGGTATCTCACGCTACTCCCGGCATTCACCCTCGCCCGCGTGCCATCGGAAAACGTCATCGCGTACGCCCCGCCCCGCGGCACCACCAGCGTGTTATATTCCACCTCCTCCGGAGCCTCTCCCGTCACCGCGTAAGTCAACCCCGACGCGCTATCCTCCTCCGCCCGGGCGTACCCCATCTCCACCTTCGCCGCGCCGCCAAGCGTCATCTTGCTGCCGTCGTGCAAAACCAGCACCACCTCCCCCGTCCCCCCGCGACTCGCTAACGCGTCCCGCTTCTCCCCGTCCCACTCGACCCGCGTCAACAACGCCAACGCCGCCAACGCCGCCGCGCCCGCTGCCAGTCGTCTCGCGATCACGCGAACCCTCCTCGCGCGTCTCTCTCCGCGCAGTTGCTTCTCGGCGTCTTCCTCGTCGACGCGATCCCAAGCCTCCGCGTGTTTTGCTTGATAATACGCCTTGCTATATCGCGCGTGTTCTTCGCGATTCTCCTCGCTTGCCTCGACCCATTCCCTGGTACATTCCGTTTGCCGGTCTGTTGCCTTCCCTTGCAGGCCATCGAGAATATCTTTTTCTATCTGTTCGTCCATGACTTTGTCGGTTCAATTACGGAAAGTAAAACAGGAGATCCATCAAAACGGGTGAACGAGTCCCAAAAAAAATTTTCATCCCCCCTCCCCGTCCCTCCCCTGTACGAAATCTCCCTTTACATCTCCCCTCCCCGTCCCTCCCCTGTACGAAATCTCCCTTTACATCCCCCCTTCCCGTCCCTCCCCTGCACTAAATCTCCCTTTACATCCCCCCTCACCCGCCGAATGCACTTGTCATATCTTCCCTCGACAACCCTCCCGCGACCGGCAGTATATCGAAAATTTTTACCATTCGCCCGGACCTTTTCACGACATTTCTCAAGCCCTATTCCGCCTGCCCGCGCGCGCGGCGATCCAGTCACAAATTTTAACAACCACCAACCATCGCGCGCGACGGTAAGACTTCAACTTTGATTCTGCCTGTCCCGCCCGCGCGACGATAAAGTTCCAAATCTAATTCTATCCATCCCGCCCGCGCGACGGTAAATTTCCAAATCTAATTCTATCCATCCCGCGTGTATGACGATATGTTTCAAAATTCGATTCTGTCCAATTTGCGCGCGTGTTACCATATTTCAAATTTGGAAACACCCCAACTCACACGAATGATAAGCTATTTTTAATTCGAGACGGGGCTGCGTAGCAGCCCAATCTTTGTAGGCAGTAGCCTAAGGCTACTGTACAGCGAAATGACCAATCAAACCAAGGCTGCGTAGCTGCCTCATCTTTATCGCGGCTGCCTAAGGCTGCCGCGTAGAAAACCATCCGCTCACACGAATGATAAGCTGTTTTTAATTTGAGAAGGGGCTGCGTAGCAGTCCAATCTTTGTAGGCAGTAGCCTAAGGCTACTGTACTGCTAAGGCTACTGTGGATCTTCGGCTGCGTAGCTGCCTCATCTTTATCGCAGCTGCCTAAGTCTGCCGCGTAGAAAACCATCCGCTCACGCGAATGACAAGCTGTTTTTAATTCGAGACAGGGCTGCGTAGCAGCCCAATCTTTGTAGGCAGTAGCCTAAGGCTGCTGTACTGCTAAGGCTACTGTGGATCCTCGGCTGCGTAGCTGCCTCATCTTTATCGCGGCTGCCTAAGGTTGCCGCGCAGAAAACCATCCGCTCACGCGAATAACAAGCTGTTTTTAATTCGAGACGGGGCTGCGTAGCAGCCCAATCTTTGTAGGCAGTAGCCTAAGGCTACTGTACTGCTAAGGCTACTGTGGATTCTCGGCTGCGTAGCTGCCTCATCTTTATCGCGG